>NZ_CP079759.1:0-170000 GCF_019334685.1 Bacillus sp. LJBS17 | reverse complement strand
ACCTGACACTGTCTCCCCGCCCGATAAGGGCGGCGGGTTAGAAGGTCAATACAGCCAGGGTAGTATCCCACCGATGCCTCCACCGAAGCTGGCGCTCCGGTTTCCAAGGCTCCTACCTATCCTGTACAAGCTGTACCAACATTCAATATCAGGCTGCAGTAAAGCTCCACGGGGTCTTTCCGTCCTGTCGCGGGTAACCTGCATCTTCACAGGTACTATAATTTCACCGAGTCTCTCGTTGAGACAGTGCCCAGATCGTTGCGCCTTTCGTGCGGGTCGGAACTTACCCGACAAGGAATTTCGCTACCTTAGGACCGTTATAGTTACGGCCGCCGTTTACTGGGGCTTCAATTCGCACCTTCGCTTACGCTAAGCGCTCCTCTTAACCTTCCAGCACCGGGCAGGCGTCAGCCCCTATACTTCGCCTTACGGCTTCGCAGAGACCTGTGTTTTTGCTAAACAGTCGCCTGGGCCTATTCACTGCGGCTCTCTCGGGCTTGCACCCTAACAGAGCACCCCTTCTCCCGAAGTTACGGGGTCATTTTGCCGAGTTCCTTAACGAGAGTTCTCTCGATCACCTTAGGATTCTCTCCTCGCCTACCTGTGTCGGTTTGCGGTACGGGCACCTCTCACCTCGCTAGAGGCTTTTCTTGGCAGTGTGGAATCAGGAACTTCGCTACTATATTTCGCTCGCCATCACAGCTCAGCCTTATGGGAAACGGATTTGCCTATTTCCCAGCCTAACTGCTTGGACGCGGATATCCAATACCGCGCTTACCCTATCCTCCTGCGTCCCCCCATTGCTCAAATGGTGAGGAGGTGGTACAGGAATATCAACCTGTTGTCCATCGCCTACGCCTTTCGTACCTCGGCTTAGGTCCCGACTAACCCTGAGCGGACGAGCCTTCCTCAGGAAACCTTAGGCATTCGGTGGAGGGGATTCTCACCCCTCTTTCGCTACTCATACCGGCATTCTCACTTCTAAGCGCTCCACCAGTCCTTCCGGTCTGGCTTCACAGCCCTTAGAACGCTCTCCTACCACTGTTCGAAGAACAGTCCGCAGCTTCGGTGATACGTTTAGCCCCGGTACATTTTCGGCGCAGAGTCACTCGACCAGTGAGCTATTACGCACTCTTTAAATGGTGGCTGCTTCTAAGCCAACATCCTGGTTGTCTAAGCAACTCCACATCCTTTTCCACTTAACGTATACTTTGGGACCTTAGCTGGCGGTCTGGGCTGTTTCCCTTTCGACTACGGATCTTATCACTCGCAGTCTGACTCCCAAGGATAAGTCATTGGCATTCGGAGTTTGACTGAATTCGGTAACCCGGTAGGGCCCTAGTCCAATCAGTGCTCTACCTCCAAGACTCTTACCTTGAGGCTAGCCCTAAAGCTATTTCGGAGAGAACCAGCTATCTCCAGGTTCGATTGGCATTTCACCCCTACCCACACCTCATCCCCGCACTTTTCAACGTGCGTGGGTTCGGCCTCCATTCAGTGTTACCTGAACTTCACCCTGGACATGGGTAGATCACCTGGTTTCGGGTCTACGACCACGTACTCATGCGCCCTATTCAGACTCGCTTTCGCTGCGGCTCCGCATCTTCTGCTTAACCTTGCACGGGATCGTAACTCGCCGGTTCATTCTACAAAAGGCACGCCATCACCCGTTAACGGGCTCTGACTACTTGTAGGCACACGGTTTCAGGATCTCTTTCACTCCCCTTCCGGGGTGCTTTTCACCTTTCCCTCACGGTACTGGTTCACTATCGGTCACTAGGGAGTATTTAGCCTTGGGAGATGGTCCTCCCGGATTCCGACGGAATTTCACGTGTTCCGCCGTACTCAGGATCCACTCAGGAGAGAACGAAGTTTTGACTACAGGGCTGTTACCTCCTATGGCGGCCTTTCCAGACCTCTTCATCTACCTCGTTCCTTTGTAACTCCGTACAGAGTGTCCTACAACCCCAAGAGGCAAGCCTCTTGGTTTGGGCTAATCCCGTTTCGCTCGCCGCTACTCAGGGAATCGCATTTGCTTTCTCTTCCTCCGGGTACTTAGATGTTTCAGTTCCCCGGGTCTGCCTTCTCATATCCTATGAATTCAGATATGGATACCACTCCATTACGAGTGGTGGGTTTCCCCATTCGGAAATCTCCGGATCAAAGCTTGCTTACAGCTCCCCGAAGCATATCGGTGTTCGTCCCGTCCTTCATCGGCTCCTAGTGCCAAGGCATCCACCGTGCGCCCTTTCTAACTTAACCGTTAAAAAGAATCACTATGTGATATCTTGTGTTACTAATTGAATGTGATGTCTACTGTTATCTAGTTTTCAAAGAACACGTTTCGAAGGAATGATCCTTCAAAACTAAACAAGACAGGGAACGTTCTGTTTATAAGACCCAAGGTCTTATATTCCGTATAATATCCTTAGAAAGGAGGTGATCCAGCCGCACCTTCCGATACGGCTACCTTGTTACGACTTCACCCCAATCATCTGTCCCACCTTCGGCGGCTGGCTCCTAAAAGGTTACCTCACCGACTTCGGGTGTTACAAACTCTCGTGGTGTGACGGGCGGTGTGTACAAGCTCGGGAACGTATTCACCGCGGCATGCTGATCCGCGATTACTAGCGATTCCAGCTTCACGCAGTCGAGTTGCAGACTGCGATCCGAACTGAGAACAGATTTGTGGGATTGGCTTAACCTCGCGGTTTCGCTGCCCTTTGTTCTGTCCATTGTAGCACGTGTGTAGCCCAGGTCATAAGGGGCATGATGATTTGACGTCATCCCCACCTTCCTCCGGTTTGTCACCGGCAGTCACCTTAGAGTGCCCAACTGAATGCTGGCAACTAAGATCAAGGGTTGCGCTCGTTGCGGGACTTAACCCAACATCTCACGACACGAGCTGACGACAACCATGCACCACCTGTCACTCTGCCCCCGAAGGGGACGTCCTATCTCTAGGATTGTCAGAGGATGTCAAGACCTGGTAAGGTTCTTCGCGTTGCTTCGAATTAAACCACATGCTCCACCGCTTGTGCGGGCCCCCGTCAATTCCTTTGAGTTTCAGTCTTGCGACCGTACTCCCCAGGCGGAGTGCTTAATGCGTTAGCTGCAGCACTAAGGGGCGGAAACCCCCTAACACTTAGCACTCATCGTTTACGGCGTGGACTACCAGGGTATCTAATCCTGTTCGCTCCCCACGCTTTCGCTCCTCAGCGTCAGTTACAGACCAGAGAGTCGCCTTCGCCACTGGTGTTCCTCCACATCTCTACGCATTTCACCGCTACACGTGGAATTCCACTCTCCTCTTCTGCACTCAAGTTCCCCAGTTTCCAATGACCCTCCCCGGTTGAGCCGGGGGCTTTCACATCAGACTTAAGAAACCGCCTGCGAGCCCTTTACGCCCAATAATTCCGGACAACGCTTGCCACCTACGTATTACCGCGGCTGCTGGCACGTAGTTAGCCGTGGCTTTCTGGTTAGGTACCGTCAAGGTACCGCCCTATTCGAACGGTACTTGTTCTTCCCTAACAACAGAGCTTTACGATCCGAAAACCTTCATCACTCACGCGGCGTTGCTCCGTCAGACTTTCGTCCATTGCGGAAGATTCCCTACTGCTGCCTCCCGTAGGAGTCTGGTAGTGTCTCAGTCCCAGTGTGGTACGATCACCCTCTCAGGTCGGCTACGCATCGTTGCCTTGGTGAGCCATTACCTCACCAACTAGCTAATGCGCCGCGGGTCCATCTGTAAGTGGTAGCCGAAGCCACCTTTTATGTTTGAACCATGCGGTTCAAACAACCATCCGGTATTAGCCCCGGTTTCCCGGAGTTATCCCAGTCTTACAGGCAGGTTACCCACGTGTTACTCACCCGTCCGCCGCTAACATCAGGGAGCAAGCTCCCATCTGTCCGCTCGACTTGCATGTATTAGGCACGCCGCCAGCGTTCGTCCTGAGCCAGGATCAAACTCTCCGATAAAGTAGTTTGACTGACTACGCACATCGCTGTGCGATTTTTAAAAACTGAATTAACAGGTACGTTTTGTCTTGTTTAGTTTTCAAAGATCATTTTGTTTGTCCGCTTTGTTAAAGCAACTTTATTAGTATACAACGTCACTTCTTCAAAGTCAACAACTTTTTTAAAAAACTTTTGGTGGAGCCTAGCGGGATCGAACCGCTGACCTCCTGCGTGCAAAGCAGGCGCTCTCCCAGCTGAGCTAAGGCCCCATAAAAAATGGTCGGGAAGACAGGATTCGAACCTGCGACCCCATGGTCCCAAACCATGTGCTCTACCAAGCTGAGCTACTTCCCGATTCCCTATCTATTCTATTAAAAGATATGGCGCGCCCGAGAGGAGTCGAACCCCTAACCTTTTGATCCGTAGTCAAACGCTCTATCCAATTGAGCTACGGGCGCAATTCAATTTACAATATCCCGTTGGGATAAATGGAGCGGAAGACGGGATTCGAACCCGCGACCCCCACCTTGGCAAGGTGGTGTTCTACCACTGAACTACTTCCGCATATCGCAATAAAAAAAGCTTTCTCCTTATGAGAAACCTTGGTAATAATACATTTAATAAAGCTTCCAAGCGGGCTCGAACCGCTGACCTCTTCCTTACCATGGAAGTGCTCTACCTGCTGAGCTATGGAAGCAATGGCTCCGCAGGTAGGATTCGAACCTACGACCGATCGGTTAACAGCCGATAGCTCTACCACTGAGCTACTGCGGAATAATATAAAGCTTCATAAACAAACATGGTAGAATTAATAAATCTGCTTGGCGGCGTCCTACTCTCACAGGGGGAAACCCCCGACTACCATCGGCGCTGAAGAGCTTAACTTCCGTGTTCGGTATGGGAACGGGTGTGACCTCTTCGCTATCGCCACCAAACAAATGCCTTCAGGATGAAGGTACTGGGCGTTTCTCACAGGATGTGAGAGCCCTTAGCGGAGTTTCCTTACCTTCCGCCTTTAGAGAGGTGTTCTCTCAAAACTAGATAACAGGTGTGACATCATTCAAAAATATGGTTAAGTCCTCGATCGATTAGTATCTGTCAGCTCCATGTGTCGCCACACTTCCACCTCAGACCTATCAACCTGATCATCTTTCAGGGATCTTACTTCCTTGCGGAATGGGAAATCTCATCTTGAGGGGGGCTTCATGCTTAGATGCTTTCAGCACTTATCCCGTCCGCACATAGCTACCCAGCGATGCCCTTGGCAGAACAACTGGTACACCAGCGGTGCGTCCATCCCGGTCCTCTCGTACTAAGGACAGCTCCTCTCAAATTTCCTGCGCCCGCGACGGATAGGGACCGAACTGTCTCACGACGTTCTGAACCCAGCTCGCGTACCGCTTTAATGGGCGAACAGCCCAACCCTTGGGACCGACTACAGCCCCAGGATGCGATGAGCCGACATCGAGGTGCCAAACCTCCCCGTCGATGTGGACTCTTGGGGAGATAAGCCTGTTATCCCCGGGGTAGCTTTTATCCGTTGAGCGATGTACCTTCCATGCGGAACCACCGGATCACTAAGCCCGACTTTCGTCCCTGCTCGACTTGTAGGTCTCGCAGTCAAGCTCCCTTGTGCCTTTACACTCTGCGAATGATTTCCAACCATTCTGAGGGAACCTTTGGGCGCCTCCGTTACCTTTTAGGAGGCGACCGCCCCAGTCAAACTGCCCACCTGACACTGTCTCCCCGCCCGATAAGGGCGGCGGGTTAGAAGGTCAATACAGCCAGGGTAGTATCCCACCGATGCCTCCACCGAAGCTGGCGCTCCGGTTTCCAAGGCTCCTACCTATCCTGTACAAGCTGTACCAACATTCAATATCAGGCTGCAGTAAAGCTCCACGGGGTCTTTCCGTCCTGTCGCGGGTAACCTGCATCTTCACAGGTACTATAATTTCACCGAGTCTCTCGTTGAGACAGTGCCCAGATCGTTGCGCCTTTCGTGCGGGTCGGAACTTACCCGACAAGGAATTTCGCTACCTTAGGACCGTTATAGTTACTACCGCCGTTTACTGGGGCTTCAATTCGCACCTTCGCTTACGCTAAGCGCTCCTCTTAACCTTCCAGCACCGGGCAGGCGTCAGCCCCTATACTTCGCCTTACGGCTTCGCAGAGACCTGTGTTTTTGCTAAACAGTCGCCTGGACTATTCACTGCGGCTCTCTCGGGCTTGCACCCTAACAGAGCACCCCTTCTCCCGAAGTTACGGGGTCATTTTGCCGAGTTCCTTAACGAGAGTTCTCTCGATCACCTTAGGATTCTCTCCTCGCCTACCTGTGTCGGTTTGCGGTACGGGCACCTCTCACCTCGCTAGAGGCTTTTCTTGGCAGTGTGGAATCAGGAACTTCGCTACTATATTTCGCTCGCCATCACAGCTCAGCCTTATGGGAAACGGATTTGCCTATTTCCCAGCCTAACTGCTTGGACGCGGATATCCAATACCGCGCTTACCCTATCCTCCTGCGTCCCCCCATTGCTCAAATGGTGAGGAGGTGGTACAGGAATATCAACCTGTTGTCCATCGCCTACGCCTTTCGGCCTCGGCTTAGGTCCCGACTAACCCTGAGCGGACGAGCCTTCCTCAGGAAACCTTAGGCATTCGGTGGAGGGGATTCTCACCCCTCTTTCGCTACTCATACCGGCATTCTCACTTCTAAGCGCTCCACCAGTCCTTCCGGTCTGGCTTCACAGCCCTTAGAACGCTCTCCTACCACTGTTCGAAGAACAGTCCGCAGCTTCGGTGATACGTTTAGCCCCGGTACATTTTCGGCGCAGAGTCACTCGACCAGTGAGCTATTACGCACTCTTTAAATGGTGGCTGCTTCTAAGCCAACATCCTGGTTGTCTAAGCAACTCCACATCCTTTTCCACTTAACGTATACTTTGGGACCTTAGCTGGCGGTCTGGGCTGTTTCCCTTTCGACTACGGATCTTATCACTCGCAGTCTGACTCCCAAGGATAAGTCATTGGCATTCGGAGTTTGACTGAATTCGGTAACCCGGTAGGGACCCTAGTCCAATCAGTGCTCTACCTCCAAGACTCTTACCTTGAGGCTAGCCCTAAAGCTATTTCGGAGAGAACCAGCTATCTCCAGGTTCGATTGGCATTTCACCCCTACCCACACCTCATCCCCGCACTTTTCAACGTGCGTGGGTTCGGCCTCCATTCAGTGTTACCTGAACTTCACCCTGGACATGGGTAGATCACCTGGTTTCGGGTCTACGACCACGTACTCATGCGCCCTATTCAGACTCGCTTTCGCTGCGGCTCCGCATCTTCTGCTTAACCTTGCACGGGATCGTAACTCGCCGGTTCATTCTACAAAAGGCACGCCATCACCCGTTAACGGGCTCTGACTACTTGTAGGCACACGGTTTCAGGATCTCTTTCACTCCCCTTCCGGGGTGCTTTTCACCTTTCCCTCACGGTACTGGTTCACTATCGGTCACTAGGGAGTATTTAGCCTTGGGAGATGGTCCTCCCGGATTCCGACGGAATTTCACGTGTTCCGCCGTACTCAGGATCCACTCAGGAGAGAACGAAGTTTTGACTACAGGGCTGTTACCTCCTATGGCGGCCTTTCCAGACCTCTTCATCTACCTCGTTCCTTTGTAACTCCGTACAGAGTGTCCTACAACCCCAAGAGGCAAGCCTCTTGGTTTGGGCTAATCCCGTTTCGCTCGCCGCTACTCAGGGAATCGCATTTGCTTTCTCTTCCTCCGGGTACTTAGATGTTTCAGTTCCCCGGGTCTGCCTTCTCATATCCTATGAATTCAGATATGGATACCACTCCATTACGAGTGGTGGGTTTCCCCATTCGGAAATCTCCGGATCAAAGCTTGCTTACAGCTCCCCGAAGCATATCGGTGTTCGTCCCGTCCTTCATCGGCTCCTAGTGCCAAGGCATCCACCGTGCGCCCTTTCTAACTTAACCGTTAAAAAGAATCACTATGTGATATCTTGTGTTACTAATTGAATGTGATGTCTACTGTTATCTAGTTTTCAAAGAACACGTTTCGAAGGAATGATCCTTCAAAACTAAACAAGACAGGGAACGTTCTGTTTATAAGACCCAAGGTCTTATATTCCGTATAATATCCTTAGAAAGGAGGTGATCCAGCCGCACCTTCCGATACGGCTACCTTGTTACGACTTCACCCCAATCATCTGTCCCACCTTCGGCGGCTGGCTCCTAAAAGGTTACCTCACCGACTTCGGGTGTTACAAACTCTCGTGGTGTGACGGGCGGTGTGTACAAGGCCCGGGAACGTATTCACCGCGGCATGCTGATCCGCGATTACTAGCGATTCCAGCTTCACGCAGTCGAGTTGCAGACTGCGATCCGAACTGAGAACAGATTTGTGGGATTGGCTTAACCTCGCGGTTTCGCTGCCCTTTGTTCTGTCCATTGTAGCACGTGTGTAGCCCAGGTCATAAGGGGCATGATGATTTGACGTCATCCCCACCTTCCTCCGGTTTGTCACCGGCAGTCACCTTAGAGTGCCCAACTGAATGCTGGCAACTAAGATCAAGGGTTGCGCTCGTTGCGGGACTTAACCCAACATCTCACGACACGAGCTGACGACAACCATGCACCACCTGTCACTCTGCCCCCGAAGGGGACGTCCTATCTCTAGGATTGTCAGAGGATGTCAAGACCTGGTAAGGTTCTTCGCGTTGCTTCGAATTAAACCACATGCTCCACCGCTTGTGCGGGCCCCCGTCAATTCCTTTGAGTTTCAGTCTTGCGACCGTACTCCCCAGGCGGAGTGCTTAATGCGTTAGCTGCAGCACTAAGGGGCGGAAACCCCCTAACACTTAGCACTCATCGTTTACGGCGTGGACTACCAGGGTATCTAATCCTGTTCGCTCCCCACGCTTTCGCTCCTCAGCGTCAGTTACAGACCAGAGAGTCGCCTTCGCCACTGGTGTTCCTCCACATCTCTACGCATTTCACCGCTACACGTGGAATTCCACTCTCCTCTTCTGCACTCAAGTTCCCCAGTTTCCAATGACCCTCCCCGGTTGAGCCGGGGGCTTTCACATCAGACTTAAGAAACCGCCTGCGAGCCCTTTACGCCCAATAATTCCGGACAACGCTTGCCACCTACGTATTACCGCGGCTGCTGGCACGTAGTTAGCCGTGGCTTTCTGGTTAGGTACCGTCAAGGCACCGCCCTATTCGAACGGTACTTGTTCTTCCCTAACAACAGAGCTTTACGATCCGAAAACCTTCATCACTCACGCGGCGTTGCTCCGTCAGACTTTCGTCCATTGCGGAAGATTCCCTACTGCTGCCTCCCGTAGGAGTCTGGTAGTGTCTCAGTCCCAGTGTGCTGATCACCCTCTCAGGTCGGCTACGCATCGTTGCCTTGGTGAGCCGTTACCTCACCAACTAGCTAATGCGCCGCGGGTCCATCTGTAAGTGGTAGCCGAAGCCACCTTTTATGTTTGAACCATGCGGTTCAAACAACCATCCGGTATTAGCCCCGGTTTCCCGGAGTTATCCCAGTCTTACAGGCAGGTTACCCACGTGTTACTCACCCGTCCGCCGCTAACATCAGGGAGCAAGCTCCCATCTGTCCGCTCGACTTGCATGTATTAGGCACGCCGCCAGCGTTCGTCCTGAGCCAGGATCAAACTCTCCGATAAAGTAGTTTGACTGACTACGCACATCGCTGTGCGATTTTTAAAAAATGAAATAACAGGTACGTTTTGTCTTGTTTAGTTTTCAAAGATCATTACCGCCACTTAACGAAGCAGCTTTATTACTATAACATTTAGCTTCTTTTAAGTCAATAATTTTTTTCAAAGTACTTAATGAAGCTTTTAGTTGATGTCAGCTGTTTATCAGCGACGAATAATAATATATCACGGATATTATCAAAAGGTCAACACCTAATTTAGGCTATGTGAAGAGACATTTTATCGGTTATATTCAATTGTCCATGCTCATAAGATGTAAAACAAGAATGATGGACAAGATAAGGAGGCATCATCAGTGAATCACTTCTATGTGTGGCACATTAAACGGGTAAAACAATTAATTATTATACTTATCGCCGCATTTGCAGCTGCCAGCTTTTTTTATATCCAAAGAGCTGTCCCGCTTCCCGTGTTTTCAACTGACACCGGACCTAAAGCCATTTATAAAGGAGAAACAGACTCTAAAGATATTTCACTTACTTTCGATATCAGCTGGGGTGATGAGAGAGCAGAACCGATACTTAATACTCTGAAAGCAAACGGGATTAAAAATGCAACGTTTTTTCTTTCCGCTTCTTGGGCAGAACGCCATCCCGACACAGTGGCCCGTATCGTAAAGGACGGACATCAAATCGGGAGCATGGGCTACGCTTATAAAAACTATGCCAATTTAGAGAGCAGCGAAATAAAAAAGGACATGAACCGTGCGCAAACAGCCTTTGAAAAGTTAGGGGTCAAAGACATACAGCTATTAAGACCCCCTACCGGCCAATTCAATAAGAATGTTCTAAAGGTCGCAAAGCAATACAATTATACAGTCGTTCATTACAGTGTGAACTCTCAAGACTGGACAAATCCCGGAGTTGAAAAAATCATCGACAATGTGACCAAGCAAGTTTCCGGTGGAGACATTATTCTTTTACATGCCTCCGATTCGGCAAAACAAACAGAAGAAGCATTGCCTGATATCATCCATCAGCTGAAAGAAAAAGGATTAAAAAATGTAACCGTGGGTGATCTCATCGCAAATTCTGATGCCAGATCCGCAGAGGTAAAGTAATTACTTTGCTGCAAACTTCGGCAGCATAAGCAATTGGAAGGCATTACATGCCATTAACGGAAAAAGCATTAAATAAAGCCAGTCCTCATCATTTACTCTTAATGCAGGGAACCATTCTAATGCGGTAATCACAACCATCAAAAACAACGATGACACAAATGTTTTCTTAGAGGACTGCTTTTGCTTTATATAAGCTGTAATCACTCCAAAGATCAATAAAAACACCGGTAACCACGCATACCCAGCCAGCGATTCTCCGCTCTCTCCAAAAAATAAAAAACGCACGTACATTAAATCAAAAGCAACAAACAGGATGAAAAACAACTGCAGCAAATTCCACAAAGAGGAGGACCTTAATATCTCAAGCGCAAACCGATGGACTGTTAAAAACACGAAAAAACCCATTTGGCTGATCACACTGAAAATCATGCCTACACCGATAAACCAAAATAAAACAGAGAAAATCTGTCCCGCTTCAAATGTCAGAAACAGCCCTCTATATTCTCCCCATTTTAAAGCAAAACCCACAATACTCGTGATAAGCGCCCCGACAGCTAAAATAGAAAAGAAAAAACGAACTAAACCACGGCTTTTCATTTCTTTATTCATCCCCTCAAAAATCGCGAACAGCGATATTTTGTTATGTATAATTCCAAACAGATGAATCATATTAAAGGTAAGACAAGTATGTGAAAGGAGCTTAAGCATGTCAAAAGCCAAAACGCTATTGATGAGCTGTTTTTTATTATTATCTGTAACAGCTTGCGCTCCAAAAGACCAAGCAGCGGATATGGACTATGATCAGACCAAAAAAATGGTTGTTGATATATTAAAAACTGATGATGGAAAGAAAGCTATTAAGGAATTATTAAATGATGATGCCATGAATGAAGCGCTGGTGATTGACCAAGATGCAATTAAAGGAACAATAGAAAAAACACTCACATCTAAAAAAGGTGAAGAATTTTGGAAAAACATCTTTGAAGACACTGATTTTGCTGAGGGCTTTGCCAAAACTCTTCAAACAGAGCATGAAAAAGTGATTAAAAAGCTGATGAAGGATCCAGATTACCAGAAGATGCTGATGAGCGTTATGCAGGATCCCGGCATGGATAAAAAGTACAGCCAGCTGGCAAAAAGCCAAGAATTCCGCAGTTATTTAGAAGAGGTTATTAACGAAACACTTTCTAGTCCGCTTTACAAAAAACAGTTCGAAGATGAACTGAAAAAAGCAGCAAAAGACACGGCCAAAGAAAGTGAATAAAGGGAAAGCCGGGATCTGGAATCCCGGTTCACCTTTTATACCTGCACTGACATTTTTGCATCTATTTTTTTTGCGATGTCCTGATATATTTCTCCGATTGGATGATTTTCGTCATAAACAGACGGAGCAAATTGGTCCTTATCCCAATCGGGCTGTTTCAATGGGATTCTGCCGAGTAAAGGCACGTTTAGTTCCTCAGCCAGTTTATCTCCTCCGCCTTTTCCAAACACATATTCTCTTTCCCCTGTCTTTGCACTTTCATAATAAGCCATGTTCTCTATAACACCCACGACCTCATGATCGGTTTTAATCGCCATAGAGCCCGCTCTGGCCGCGACAAAAGCAGCTGTCGGATGTGGCGTAGATACGATAATTTCTTTGCAGCTCGGAAGCATTGTATGTACATCGAGAGCAACGTCCCCTGTACCAGGCGGAAGATCAAGAACAATATAGTCTACTTCTCCCCACTCTACTTCATGGAAAAAGTTATTCAGCATTTTGCCGAGCATCGGCCCTCTCCATACGACCGGGGCATTTTCTTCTACGAAAAAGCCCATTGACATGACCTTTACTCCAAAGCGTTCAACAGGAAGAAGTTTCTCTCCTTCAATTGTTGGACGCACAGTGATACCCATCATGTCCGGCACACTGAACCCATAAATATCCGCATCAATTAAACCAACCTTTTTCCCTAGACGAGCCAGAGAAATAGCTAGGTTTACTGACACAGTTGACTTGCCTACGCCGCCTTTTCCACTTGCTACAGCAAGAAAGACTGGCGGGTTATCCATATTTAATAATGTTTTTTTCTCAGCTGACGGCTCCCGGAATTTAGCAACCGTTTCTTCAGGCAGCTCTTCAAATCGAAGGCCGACTGTCTCAGCTCCTGCCCCTTTTAATACGTTTACGATCTCTTGCTGAATCTGCATTTGTTCTGCAGTTCCTGTTTTTGCAAGAGCGACTTTTACACTGATATGCCGTTTTTCAGGCTTTATTTTAATTTCCTTAACGGCATCCAATTCTCCCAGAGGTCTTTGAAGAAAAGGTTCGCGCATTTCTCCGACTAGTTTTCTTACTTCATCTTCTCTTATCATCGAACCTCACCCTTTTGTGTATTCGTTTACAATTATTATTATATCATACATAAATGGCGGGTGTCTTATGCTTAGAACCACAAGAAAACCCTCCATTACTCCGGAGGGTCTCCTTTTTCTGTGAAATATCGCAAAATGCCTTTATATATGGAAGATGCCACCTTGTCTTGATATTTCGGTTTACCGAGCAGCGTTGCTTCGTTTGGATTGGATAAAAATCCGACTTCTATAAGCGCCCCCGGTTTGGTGACGTTTTGCATTAAGTAGATGCCATGAATCCGCTTTGCTTTCCGGGTTGTGTTTTCCAGATTTCTTCTCAGCTCATCCTGGATGTATTTTGCGACTTTCTCATTTTCCGCATATTTCCCGTAATAAAAGCTTTGGGCTCCGCTCCATTTTTGTGACGGAATCGCATTAAGATGAATGCTGATATAGAGCTCCGCCTCTGAATGGTTTATTAATTTGACTCGTTGTCTTAGATCCTCAGCTTTTCGTCGACTATAGCCTTTTGTTCCTTCTGGAGCGAGATCAGTATCACTTTCTCTGGTCATGATAACAAGCGCTCCTTGTTCTTGAAGATAATCCCTGACTCTAAAGGCCACTTCCAGGGTAACATCCTTCTCTAACAGCTTTCCGCCGACTGCTCCGCCGTCAGGCCCGCCATGACCTGGATCTAGATAAATGATTTTACCGCTCAAGGGCAGGCTCCACGGCTTCCAAGAGTCGTTATTGCTGAACTGATATTTGAACAGAAATAGTAATACGATGAAGCCTAGCAAAAAACTGAGCCATTTAAGCTTTTTCCTCATCCCTTCCCCTCCCGCTTGTCCGTTATTACATAACTATGGGACAGGGCCGGGAAATATGATTATCGCATGCGAAGCTTACACTGTTTTTCTCTTTGAACAAACCCCGCTGTCCACCAATCTTTAATGAACTTGCGTGCCGCTTCATAAACCGTGTTTTTATCAAATGTTGCGTATTGCTCGTGTATCCAATTATAGAGATAATCAAAAAACTCCATACGCAGCTCTTCTTCTTCTCTTGCAGAGCGGGCACTGATACTTTGCATGGATTCTCCGTAATAGCCGAATATCCCAAAACGCCCGCCTAACAAATAAGCTTCAATCGCAAAATCAATACAGCCTTCAGTAATAATATCTCGTTCATCATGTAAAAATGGAAATAATGGTTCCAAACAATCCTTAACAGACTGGATAATTTGTCTCAGAGAGAGTTCTTTGAGCAAGTTCTTTTCTAATTCAAAATCCTTTTGGCGTTTCACATCCATAAAAGACAGTACTTCTGCCATATAAATTCACTCTCCTTTTATCGATTATTTTGAGGTTTGGATAATGAAACAATGCCCGAATTCGGTTGGAAATTCGCCCAAATGAAGGTGTAAAATCGATAAAAAATCAACTTTCTGCAGGGTCAGGAACAAACGTTCTGTAATTGGTTATGAAAAAAGCAGCCCCTCTAACAGGTCGCTGCTTTTCATACTTTCACGCTTCTTGTTGCAGAATATGTATGGATATATTGGTCTAATACAAACCCGCCTTTATCTTCATAAAAACCAGTAACGATAAAACCAGCATCAATTTGGCCTTTGATTTGGTCTTCTAAGGAATGGCCGAATTCCAGAGCCTCATTATTTTCGATCAGTTTTTTCACTCTATGTTTCGGAAGATCTTCTGGGTCAGCATATGGAATGGAGTGTTTTACTTTTAAAACACCTTGCTGTTCTAATTCTGTATCAAACAGAAATACAACAGGATTGACAAAACCCGAGATTAGAACACCGTTCCTTTTCAACACACGGTGCGCTTCCTTCCATACCGGGAGGACATTCTCAACAAAAACATTGGCAACAGGATGTACAATGACATCAAATGATTCATCATTAAATACACTTAAATCGTCCATGCTTCCTTTGACAGTGTGTATCGTGAGACCATCTCGCTCAGCAACCATTCTATCCTGATTCAGCTGTTTTTCTGAGTTATCTAATACGGTGACATCCGCACCTGCGGCTGCCAAAACTGGACCCTGCTGGCCACCGCCTGAGGCTAAACAGAGTACTTTCAGACCTTTGATAGGCGGAAACCAATCCTTCGGTACATCTTTCATTGGCGTTACCCTTATATCCCAATTACCTTTTTTTGCTTGTTCGATAACCTGCTGCTCAGCAGCAACAGTCCATTCATTGCCTGTTTCTACTTTTTTATCCCAGGCTTTGCTATTATGAGCTACTAACGCATTCATGAATCTTCTCCTTACTTTAATGTATAGAGTATAACAAATATTTCTAGATTGATATCGCTTTCCCTTTGTATATTTAGAAAAAAGTTCATAAAAACGCAAAAAAATCACAAAGGAGATATGTGATTTATATCATCAGATTTACTTTTACTTCGTTACATAAAGCCATTAGCAATGAGAGCTATTGTTTCTCCGGGTTAATCAGCAGTGAACTTTAACGGATGAGATACAGTGGTTAAATGGAGCTGGGCTGTCGACATAACGATAATAAACATTGACCGAACTTCCAATTGAATAAAAATGAAAGCTATCATGATTTTTACAGTGAGACCGTTTATAAACAAACAAATTGTTTAACCCCGTCAAGCGTCCATTCAGTGTTATTTTTATGCGGAGCTGGCCACGTTATATTAAAAGAAAAAAGCTCCCAACCCAAGGTCGAGAGCTTTTTGAAAACGTAAAATTAACGTTTTGAGAACTGAGGTGCACGACGAGCGCCTTTAAGACCGTATTTTTTACGTTCTTTCATACGAGCGTCACGAGTCAGAAGACCTGCACGTTTAAGAGTTGTACGGTATTCTGGATCTGCTTCAAGCAAAGCACGAGCGATACCGTGACGGATTGCTCCAGCTTGACCAGATAAGCCGCCTCCATGTACGTTTACTAAAACATCATAAGTGCCAGCTGTTTCAGTCAAAGTTAATGGTTGTTTGATATCTTCGATTAAAGCTGCAGATGGGATATGTTCGCTGATTTCACGATTATTAACGACGATACGGCCTTCTCCTGGAACTAAACGCACACGCGCTACAGAGCTTTTACGACGGCCAGTACCGTAATATTGAACCTGTGCCAAATTGGTAACCTCCTTTTTAATTAACCGCGAAGTTCGTAAACTTCAGGTTTTTGTGCTTCGTGTGGATGCTCAGAACCACGGTATACGTTCAATTTTTTGAACATTTGACGACCTAGAGAACCTTTTGGAAGCATGCCTTTGATAGCAAGCTCAAGCATTTTCTCAGGGTAGTTTGTACGCATTTCAAGAGCAGTTCTTGATTTTAATCCGCCTGGATGTTGAGTATGACGGTAGTAGATTTTGTCAGTTAACTTTTTACCAGTTAACTCGATTTTTTCAGCGTTGATGATGATCACATGATCTCCAGTATCAACGTGTGGTGTGTAAGTTGGTTTGTGTTTTCCGCGAAGGATAGCTGCAACTTCTGAAGAAAGACGACCTAAAGTCTTGCCAGCAGCATCAACAACTAACCACTTGCGTTCAATAGTACTTGCGTTAGCCATAGGTGTTGTACGCATTGAATTTCCCTCCTAAATGATCTGTCATTTTCAATAAACTTCGATTACGTTCTATTTCACAACACAATAAGTTCCGGGGCTTATCGTGGGGTTGAAATACATACCATATGATATCTTATAACTTTATGCAGACTCTGTCAAGAAAATATTATACACCTGGTTTAGTTGTCATAGTAAACGTTCCATAAATATAGCCCGTGCCCCGGCGCTGTGCGCCCTGCCGCTTCGCGATCCTTCGCTTCCAGCATGGATTTCACCTCATCGGGAGAAATTTTTCCAATACCTGCATCAAGCAAAGTACCCGCAATAATTCTGACCATATTATATAAGAAACCGCTGCCTGTGATCCGCATTTGCAGGCCGTCAGCCGTCTCAGTCCAATCAAGTTCGTATATCGTTCTTACCTTGTCCTGCACTTCTGTTTTAGCCGCGCAAAAGCTCGTAAAATCATGTGTCCCTATAAGATGCTTTGCCGCTTCTCTCATGTCCTGCACATTAAGGCGATATGAAAAATGGTAAGCGTAATGCCGTTTAAATACGTCCGGGTGTTTCTCCGTGTATACAAAGTAGCGATATTCTTTTTTGACTGCGCTAAATCGTGCATGGAACCCATCATCCGCAATTTCTGCCTGTTTGACTGCGATATCGTCCGGAAGCAGTGCATTTAAGGCATATGGCCATCTCTCAGCCGGGATAGACAGTGGAGTGTCAAAATGAATCACCTGTCCGGCTGCGTGAACCCCGCTGTCTGTTCTTCCAGACGAAACGACCGGAATTCTGTCTTTTGACTTATGCAGGACAGCCAAAGCCTTCTCCAGTTCATCCTGAACCGTTCTTTTGCCCGGCTGAACCTGATAACCGTTAAACAAATGTCCGTCATAAGAAATCGTGCATTTCAGTCTCATACAGCACCTCTAAGCCCTTAAGAAAAATAACAAAGCAGCTAATACAATTAAGCTGACAATGACAGAAGTGTCTTTTCCTGTCCATACAAGCTTTCTATATTTCGTACGTCCTTCTCCGCCTTGATAGCCTCTTGCTTCCATTGCCACCGCAAGCTCTTCGGCGCGTTTAAATGCGCTGACGAAGAGCGGGACAAGAAGCGGGACAATAGCCTTCACTCTTTCTTTGACAGGCCCGCTTGTAAAATCAACGCCTCGCGCCATCTGAGCCTTCATGATCTTATCTGTCTCCTCCATCAGTGTCGGAATAAACCGTAAAGAAATTGACATCATAAGAGCCAGCTCATGAACAGGAAGCTTTAATTTTTTCAATGGGTTCAGCAGCTGCTCCATTCCATCGGTAATCTCAATCGGTGTAGTCGTAAGCGTTAATAAAGTTGTGATTAAAATCAAATAGACGAATCTAAGAGAAATGAATATCCCCTGAACCAGACCGCCCTCATAGACTTTGAAAAAACCTATTTGAAAGATAATCGGTCCTTCATGTGTCATAAGGATGTGAAGAAGGAACGTAAAAAGGACAATCCAGATGATTGGCTTCAGCCCTTTCATTAAAAAAGAGAAAGGAACTCTTGTTAAAGAAACGACGCCAATTGTAAATAAACCAAGCAACGCATATGTCTGAACATTATTGGCTAAGAATACAATGCAGACAAATAAAAAGATCGTGATCAGTTTTGTTCTGGGGTCAAGCCGGTGAACAAGTGAAGTCCCCGGTACATACTTGCCGATAATCATGCTGTCCATCATAAAGTCTTCTCCCCCTGAAAAAGAGCACGGATTTCAGCAGCGGCATCTTCGATTGTGAGCATAGGCTCATTAAATCTCACACCCAGTACAGCTTCAAGGTGTCTTTGGAATTTTATTGTTTCAGGAAGATCCAGCCCCCAGCCGGCCATCTCTTCACCCTTTAAAAACAGATCACGCGGACTGCCTGATGCTTGTATCGTTCCTTTATGCATAACAATCATTTCATCAGCGTATGCAGCTGCATCCTCCATGCTGTGTGTCACAAGGATCGTCGTCAGGTTCCCGCGTTGATGAAGCTCATAAAACATGTCCATAATCTCTTTTCGCCCTCTTGGGTCCAATCCTGCAGTCGGTTCATCCAGAACAAGCACTTCAGGGTCCATTGCAAGTACGCCGGCAATTGCAACTCTGCGCATTTGTCCCCCGCTTAATTCAAAGGGTGACCTGTCCAAAAGCTCTTCTGATAAACCTACAAGCTGCAGCATCTCTCTCGCTTTTTGTTCAGCATCTTCTTTTTTAACACCAAAGTTCATCGGTCCGAATGAAATATCTTTAAGAACTGTTTCTTCGAATAATTGATGCTCAGGAAATTGGAAAACGATTCCGACTTTTTTACGAAGTTTTTTCAGATCTTTATTCTTTCTCCCTGCCTGAATGACAGTGTTGCCTAGTGATATCTGTCCCTTCGTCGGCTTTAGGAGACCATTTAGGTGCTGAAGAAGAGTGGACTTGCCAGAGCCTGTATGCCCGATAACTGCTACGTAGCTTCCTTCTTTAATCGATGCATTGATATCATATAGTGCTAGGCGCTCAAACGGCGTCTTCATCTGATAGCGATGCTCTACATCTTTGATTGTAATGTCCACAGCTCTTTCACCAGCCCTTCCTGAGTCAAATGGTTTTCTTCCAAAGCCAGTCCATTTTCTCTTAAAAGCTGGCAAAGCTGGAATGAGAAGGGTAAATCAAGCCCGATTCGAACAAGTTCTTTATTCAATTTAAAAATCTCTTTAGGCGGCCCTTCAGCATATTTTTTACCGCCATTCATGACAATGATCCTGTCTGCTTTTGCTGCCTCATCCAGATCATGTGTAATGGATATGACAGTCGCCATTCCCTGCTCTTTTAAATGTCTTACCGTTTCAAGCACTTCTTCTCGCCCGATCGGATCAAGCATGGATGTTGCTTCATCTAAGATAATAATATCAGGACGTGCGGCAATAACCCCCGCAATCGCAACTCTCTGCTTTTGGCCTCCGGAGAGATGGTGCGGCTCTTGATCGAGAAAATCTTGCATATTTACCTGTTTTACTGCCCAGTCCACTCTCTCAATCATTTCTTCCCGCGGTACACCATTGTTTTCTAAACCAAAAGCCACATCATCGCGAACAGTCGTTCCGACAAATTGGTTATCCGGATTTTGAAAGACCATACCTATCTTCTTACGCACTTCCCAAACGGATTCCTCTGTCAATTGAATCCCGGCAACCTCAATGTCGCCTGATTCAGGAAGAATTAAACCATTCAATGCCCGGGCCAGTGTTGATTTCCCTGAACCGTTATGACCTACGATTGCAAGCCATTCACCCTCATACACCTGCAGGGAGACGCCGTCTAGTGCTCGTCTTTCTGCGTCCTTCCGATATCGAAATACGATATCCTCTACCGATATCAACTGATTTTGATTCATGGAAAACCGGCCTCCTCTCAGCTAATGCTCTGCTTTTCTCTCTATATTAAAAGTTGCAGTATCTAAAAAAAGGGCATAGATCCAGTTAGAAACTGTCCCGCCCTTCTTTAGATACACAAAAATATGTGATTAAACCAATTCGATAATTGCCATTGGTGCTCCGTCACCACGGCGAGGACCAAGCTTCATAATACGTGTGTATCCGCCTTGGCGCTCCTCGTAACGAGTTGCAATGTCAGAGAATAATTTTTGAAGTGCATCTTGGTTATTTTCTTCGTTTGCAACCTCGTTGCGGATGTATGCAGCAGCTTGACGGCGAGCGTGAAGATCACCGCGTTTGCCAAGCGTGATCATTTTTTCAACTACAGAGCGAAGTTCTTTCGCACGTGTTTCAGTTGTTTCGATTCTTTCGTTGATGATCAAATCAGTTGTAAGATCACGAAGCATAGCTTTACGCTGTGCACTCGTACGTCCTAGTTTTCTGTATGACATGTGATGTCCCCTCCTTTATTGGAATGCTGTTTCTGAATAATAAACACACGAAAATCCTAGTTCACAAGGGAAACTAGTCAATCGTCTTTGCGAAGTCCGAGTCCAAGTTCTTCTAGTTTCGCTTTCACTTCTTCAAGTGATTTGCGTCCTAGATTTCGAACTTTCATCATATCTTCTTCCGTCTTGTTCGCAAGCTCTTGAACCGTGTTAATACCCGCACGCTTTAAGCAGTTGTAAGAACGAACAGAAAGATCCAATTCTTCAATTGTCATTTCAAGAACTTTCTCTTTTTGATCTTCTTCTTTTTCAACCATGATTTCAGCATGTTGAGCTTCGTCAGTTAAACCAACGAATATATTAAGGTGTTCAGTTAAAATCTTTGAACCAAGCGCAATTGCTTCTTTCGGTCCAGTGCTTCCATCAGTCCAAACATCAAGTGTAAGTTTATCATAGTTTGCAACTTGGCCTACACGAGTGTTCTCTACCTGATAAGATACACGAGAAACTGGCGTATAGATAGAATCGATCGGAATCACGCCGATTGGCTGATCGTCTCTCTTGTTTGCGTCAGCAGGCGTATACCCACGTCCTCTTTGAGCAGTAAGGCGAACTCGGAAACTCGCATTCTCACCAAGAGTCGCGATATGAAGATCAGGATTTAAGATCTCTACATCACTATCGTGTGTAATATCAGCTGCCGTTACAGTTCCTTCACCCTGTACATCAATTTCTAGCGTCTTCTCTTCATCAGAGTAGATTTTCAATGCAAGCTTTTTAATGTGTAAGATAATCGTTGTAACATCTTCCACAACGCCTTCAATTGTCGAGAATTCGTGCAGTACACCATCTATCTGGATTGATGTTACAGCGGCACCAGGGAGTGAGGATAAGAGGATACGACGTAAGGAGTTACCCAGAGTTGTACCATATCCACGCTCAAGTGGCTCTACGACAAACTTACCAAATTTGGCATCGTCGCTGATTTCAACCGTTTCGATTTTTGGTTTTTCAATCTCGATCATTACTTAAAACCCTCCTTCAAAACGTCGAAACCTCGAATAGAATCATATGAGATTCCATCCGAAATTCCCCATTGTTTAGTCCCGTATGTGCTCAGGCAACGAGTCGGTGCATTCGTTTCATAAATAACTGTATCATAACCCATTATTGACAGGGACACAAAATCTATACAAACAAATTACACGCGGCGACGTTTTGGTGGACGGCATCCGTTATGAGGAACAGGAGTTACGTCTCTGATAGCAGTGACTTCTAGTCCAGCAGCTTGAAGTGCACGGATTGCAGCTTCACGGCCTGAACCAGGTCCTTTAACAGTAACCTCTAGAGTTTTAAGACCATGTTCGATTGAACCTTTAGCAGCTGTTTCTGCAGCCATTTGCGCAGCAAAAGGAGTAGATTTACGAGAACCTCTGAATCCTAAAGCTCCGGCACTAGACCAAGAAATAGCATTACCATGAGTGTCAGTGATCGTAACGATCGTGTTATTGAAAGTTGAACGAATATGAGCAATTCCAGACTCAATATTCTTTTTCACGCGACGTTTACGCGTGTTAGATTTACGAGCAGCAGCCATTGTTTAAGAACCTCCCTTACTTATTTTTTCTTGTTAGCTACAGTACGACGCGGACCTTTACGAGTACGCGCATTGTTTTTAGAGTTTTGTCCGCGAACAGGTAATCCTCTGCGATGACGGATTCCGCGGTAGCTTCCGATTTCGATCAGACGTTTGATATTAAGAGAAACTTCACGGCGAAGGTCACCTTCTACTTTCAGTTTGTCAATAATATCACGGATTTTACCAAGTTCTTCTTCAGTAAGATCGCGCACACGAGTATCTTCTGAAACTCCAGCTTCTTTTAAAACTTGCTGAGCCGTTGTGCGGCCAATTCCGAAGATGTATGTTAAAGAAATAACAACACGTTTGTCACGTGGGATATCTACACCAGCAATACGAGCCATTCTCTGGGCACCTCCTTATAAATTATCCTTGTTTTTGTTTATGCTTTGGATTTTCACAGATCACCATTACTTTTCCTTTTCTGCGAATAACTTTACATTTTTCGCAGATTGGTTTAACTGATGGTCTCACTTTCATGTGTTTCCAACCTCCTTCAGTTTCCGGAGTGCTTTATTTGTAACGGTACGTAATCCTGCCACGAGTTAAGTCATATGGAGATAATTCTACCGTAACTTTGTCTCCAGGTAAAATGCGAATGAAGTGCATGCGGATTTTACCAGATACATGAGCCAAAACAGTGTGGCCATTTTCAAGTTCAACTTTGAACATCGCGTTTGGCAGTGTTTCGACTATAGTACCTTCCACTTCAATTACATCGTCTTTCGCCATTCAAGTGTTCTCCCTTCTTCAAATCAGTAACTTGCTTTCTGACAAATTTCAAAAGAAGTTTGTCACACGCCCTGTTTCGTTTATACTGTTCTGAACTTCCGGAGATACGCAATCATAAAGGGTTAAATGATTGATATTCTTTTTCTTAGGAGAATGAAATGTACGCTTTTCTCCGTCTGCTGTTAGTACATTGATGATGGTTAAAATTCCAACGACAAGCAGCAAGATGAATTCGGTCTTGCCAATGTTCACCCAAGCTTTCTGCCCTATCAAGCTTGAAAAACATCTGTCTTCGGAATTATTTTCATCATCTAGACTCTCGTCAGTATATCAAAACCCGTTTCCGTAATCGCAATCGTATGTTCAAAATGAGCACACTTTTTCCCATCTACCGTTACAACCGTCCAGTTATCAGCCAATGTTTTCACGTAGCGGCTGCCAGCGTTCACCATAGGTTCAATAGCGAGAACCATGCCAGGTTTAAGCCGTGGTCCTTTGTTGGGCGGACCGTAATGAGGAATTTGCGGGTCCTCATGCAAGTCTTGACCAACACCATGTCCGACATACTCCCTAACAACTGAAAACTGCTCATTTTCGACATACGTTTGTATTGCGTGGGAAATATTCGACAAACGTTCACCTGGTTTTGCTTCCTGCAAGCCTTTATATAAAGACTCCTCTGTCACTTCCAGAAGTTTTTTGTCATCATCGCTGATGTTTCCTACCGGATATGTCCATGCAGAGTCACCATGATAACCATTTAATTTAGCACCGATATCAATACTGATGATGTCACCGTCCTTCAGCACCCTGCTGCCAGGTATGCCGTGAACGAGTTCTTCATTAACTGATACGCAAATGCTCCCGCGAAACCCATTATACCCCTTAAAAGATGGGATTGCACCCTGCTTCTTAATAAAACGTTCGGCAATTTGATCCAATTCTTTTGTCGAGATTCCTGGTTTAATGTGCTTTTTTAACTCTTCATGAGTTAAAGCCACGATTCGCCCTGCTTCCCGCATGATACCAAGTTCACGTGGGGTTTTACAGATAATCATTTTTTTAATCCTCCAAGAAGATCCTTCACATCTGCATAAACGTCTTGAATGTCCTGCTGGCCATTCACGTTTGCAAGATAACCTTTCTCTGAATAGAAATCGAGTAAAGGCTGAGTTTGCTTCATGTTTACCTCAAGCCGTTTAGAGACTGTTTCCTCATTATCATCTGCCCGTTGATAGAGTTCGCCTCCGTCTTTATCACAAATACCCGGCGTTTTCGGCGGATTAAAGACTAAATGATAGGTTGTGCCGCAAACACTGCAAATTCTGCGTCCAGTCAGACGTTCCATAAGAGCGTCTTTGTCGACTTCAATGTTAATGACATAATCAATCGGCTTGCCGTATTCCTCAAGAATTTCTTCAAGAGCTTCGGCTTGAGCGACTGTTCGCGGAAATCCGTCCAGAAGAAAACCTCTTTCACAATCATCTTTGCCAAGTCTCTCTTTTACAATTCCGATTGTGACTTCGTCAGGTACGAGCTCTCCCTTATCAATATAAGATTTTGCTTCGAGTCCGAGTGGTGTTTCTTCTTTCATAGCAGCACGGAACATATCTCCTGTTGAGATATGAGGAATCCCATAATCCTCAACAATTCGTTCGCCCTGTGTGCCTTTACCGGCACCAGGAAGCCCCATTAAGACTAAGTTCATTCGGATTTCCCCCGTCCTCTCTTTATTAAGAGGGAATGGATAAATCCATTTCCTCTAGTTTTTCATAAATCCACGGTAGTTTCGTTTCACCAACTGGCTTTCTAGTTGTTTCATTGTCTCCAAGGCTACCCCGACAACAATTAACAAAGACGTTCCGCCAATTTGTGCACTTTGAGGCAATCCAGCGAATTGAATGAAAAAGATAGGAAGAATGGAAATCACGGCTAAGAATATAGAACCCACAAACGTAAGTCGATACAAAATGCTCGTAATTCTATCTTGAGTCATTTTCCCTGGACGAACCCCCGGGATATAGCCACCCTGTTTTTTAAGGTTATCAGCCATTTGTTCAGGGTTTACCTGTACAAAAGCATAAAAGTACGTAAAGGCAATAATCAACGCAACATATATCGCCATACCCACCGGATGCGTATTATCAAAGTTGTTTTGAATCCACTTTGTCACATCGTTTGTTCCAAAGAATGACGCGATCGTCCGCGGCGTTATCAAAAACGCAACCGCAAAGATTACCGGAATAACCCCTGCAGGATTCACTTTCAATGGAAGGTGTGTAGACTGACCTCCGCCAGCAGGTGAACGACCTGTGCCTTTAGCATATTGAATCGCAATTTTCCGTACGGCTTGCTGAATGAAAATAACTCCAACAATAACTGCTAAAATCGCAATCACAAGAAGTGCGACTTTCACAATATGAATAAACAACTGATCGTTGCTGCCGACAAATTGAGTCTCATATATTTGCCCAATTGTTTTTGGAATACTTGACACAATCCCCGCGAAGATAATGATCGATATTCCGTTGCCTACTCCATGAGAAGTAATTTGTTCCCCAAGCCACATTAAAAAGGCAGTTCCGCCAGTGAGCACTAAAGCAATGATAAGATATGTCGATACACCGGATTTTTCGATCAGCATACCGTTTGCCAGATTGTTGAATCCATATGACATACCTAACGCTTGGATGAAACCAAGCACAATCGTAAAGTACCTTGTGAACTGAGCTAATTTACGGCGGCCAACTTCACCTTGCTTAGACCACTCGGTAAACTTCGGTACAACATCCATCTGAAGCAGCTGAATGATGATCGAAGCCGTGATATAAGGAGTAATTCCCATTGCGAAAATGGAAAATTGGTAAAGCGCACCGCCGCCAAATGTATTAAGGAGATCAAAAACACCCATTTGAGACTGCGCCTGTAACGCTTCAGCGTTAACGTAAGGCACAGGAATAAACGCACCTATGCGAAAGACGATAAGCATGAGTAAAGTGAATATGATTTTATTCCTGATATCACTCACACGCATAAAGTTGGAGATTGTTTTAAACAAGTTAGATCACCTCAGCTGTACCGCCAGCAGCTTCAACAGCTTCTTTCGCAGAAGCAGAGAATTTATTGGCTTTTACAGTTAATTTTTTCTCTAATTTACCGTTGCCAAGAATCTTTACTCCTGCATTAAGTTTGCTAATAACACCAGTCTCTAGAAGAAGTTCAGGAGTGACTTCCGTTCCTTCTGCAAAACCGTTCAATTTGTCTAGGTTGACTACAGCGTATTCCTTGCGGTTGATGTTAGTGAAACCGCGTTTAGGAAGACGTTGGAATAAAGGCATTTGTCCCCCCTCGAATCCAGGGCGTACACCGCCGCCAGAACGAGCGTTTTGACCTTTGTGACCTTTACCAGCTGTTTTACCGTTGCCAGAACCAATACCACGACCTACGCGATTACGCGTTTTGCGTGAACCTTCTGAAGGTTTTAATTCATGAAGTTTCATTAGGACACCTCCTTATCCGATCAAATATTTTTATTGTTCTTTAACAGAAACTAAATGAGATACTT
Source organism: Bacillus sp. LJBS17 (assembly GCF_019334685.1). Classification (NCBI taxonomy): domain Bacteria; kingdom Bacillati; phylum Bacillota; class Bacilli; order Caryophanales; family Bacillaceae; genus Bacillus; species Bacillus sp. LJBS17. The sequence continues at coordinate 143,459 of NZ_CP079759.1, read as the reverse complement.
TATTAATCATACCACGGATCGCAGCGTTGTCTTCATGCACAACAGTTTGGTTTGTTTTCTTTAAACCAAGTGTTCTTACAGTAACGCGTTGGTCTTCCGGGCGACCGATTACACTTCGTTTGAGGGTAATTTCTAATTTAGCCATTAATGTTCCCTCCTTATCCTAACAGTTCTTCTACAGATTTTCCACGAAGCTTCGCAACGTCTTCAGCACGTTTAAGTTCACTTAAACCTTGAAGTGTTGCACGAATCATGTTGATCGGTGTGTTAGAACCTAAAGACTTAGAAAGGATATCAGCTACACCAGCTAGCTCAAGTACCGCACGTACAGGGCCTCCAGCGATAACTCCAGTACCTTCAGAAGCAGGTTTTAACAAGATGTTACCTGCACCGAAACGTCCGATGATTTCGTGTGGAATTGTAGTTCCAACCATTGGTACTTCAATCAAATTCTTTTTCGCATCTTCAACAGCTTTGCGGATCGCTTCTGGTACTTCTTGTGCTTTACCAGTACCGAATCCTACGTGTCCGTTTTTGTCACCGACAACGACTAGAGCTGCGAAGCGGAAACGACGACCACCTTTAACAACTTTCGCTACGCGGTTAACCGTAACTAAGCGTTCTTCTAACTCTAATTTGCTTGGGTCAATACGACGCATAATCATGTGTCCCTCCTTCTTTTATTAAAATTTAAGTCCAGCTTCACGAGCGGCATCAGCCAAAGCTTTTACACGTCCATGGTATAAGTATCCGCCACGGTCAAATACTACGTCAGAAATGCCTTTTTCAGCAGCGCGTTTTGCAACTAATTCTCCAACTTTAGTAGCAGCAGAAGTATCTCCAGTGCTTTCAACGTTCAAGTCTTTATCGAGAGTAGATGCACTAGCAAGTGTTACACCATTTACATCATCGATGATTTGAGCGTAAATGTGCTTGTTAGAACGGAAAACGTTCAGGCGCGGTCTTTCAGCAGTACCGGAAAGTTTAGCGCGAACACGAGCGTGTCTTTTAAGACGAGCAGCATTTTTGCTAGTTTTCGTAATCATCTAGGTCACTCCTTTCTTCACTTTAAGCGATCTTACTTAGCAGATTTACCTTCTTTACGGCGAACAACTTCACCTTCGTAGCGGATTCCTTTACCTTTGTAAGGCTCTGGAGAACGTACAGCGCGGATGTTAGCAGCAATAGCTCCTACACGTTCTTTGTCTGTACCTTTTACAACTACTTTTGTTTGAGAAGGAACTTCGATTTCGATGCCTTCTTCAGGAACGATCTCAACAGGATGAGAGTATCCAACGTTTAAAACAAGTTTATTTCCGGATTTAGAAGCACGGTAACCGACACCGACTAATTCCAAACCTCTTTCAAATCCTTTAGATACACCTTCAACCATGTTGCCAAGCAGACTGCGAGTCGTACCATGCAGGGCACGGTGCTCTTTTTGATCAGAAGGACGAGCGACTGTAAGCACATTGTCCTCTACTTTAATCTCCATATCAGGGTGAAACGTACGAGTTAATTCTCCTTTTGGTCCTTTCACAGCTACAGTGTTGTTATCATTTAACGTTACTGTAACATCAGAAGGAATCTCAAGTAGCTTCTTACCTACACGAGACATACCAAACACCTCCATTCATGTTAAACTTCTTACCAAACGTATGCTAGAACTTCTCCACCAGCTTGTTTTGCACGGGCTTCTTTGTCCGTTAAAACACCTTGTGATGTAGAAATAATCGCGATTCCAAGACCGTTAAGTACGCGAGGTACTTCATTAGATTTAGCATAAACACGCAAACCAGGCTTGCTGATTCTTTTAAGACCAGTGATAACGCGCTCGTTGTTTTGTCCGTATTTCAAGAAAACGCGGATGATACCTTGTTTGCTGTCTTCTACGAACTCAACGTCACGAATGAAACCTTCACGCTTTAAAATTTCAGCAATTTCTCTTTTCAATTTAGAAGCAGGAATTTCAAGCTTCTCATGACGTACCATGTTTGCATTGCGAATACGAGTTAGCATATCTGCAATTGGATCTGTCATAACCATTATATAATTACCTCCTTCCCTTTCTTGGGGATTACCAGCTGGCTTTTTTCACGCCAGGAATTTGTCCTTTATATGCAAGCTCACGGAAACAAATACGGCAAAGTTTAAATTTACGAATGACTGAATGCGGACGTCCGCAGCGTTCACAGCGTGTGTACTCTTGTACTTTAAACTTTGGTGTACGTTGTTGTTTCGCAATCATAGACTTTTTAGCCACGATTTCGCCTCCCTTTCATTGATTATTTCTGGAACGGCATACCTACTTGAGTTAATAGCTCACGAGCTTCTTCGTCAGTATTAGCAGTTGTTACGATAACGATGTCCATTCCGCGAACCTTTGTTACTTTATCGTAGTCAATTTCAGGGAAGATTAACTGTTCTTTGATACCAAGTGTGTAGTTACCGCGACCGTCGAAAGATTTTTTAGAAACCCCGCGGAAGTCACGTACACGCGGTAAAGATACAGAAATAAGTTTATCAAGGAAATCATACATGCGCTCTCCGCGAAGAGTTACTTTCGCACCGATAGGCATTCCCTCACGAAGACGGAATCCAGCAATTGATTTCTTCGCACGAGTAACGACAGGTTTTTGACCTGCGATAAACGTTAATTCTTCAACAGCACTGTCGATTGCTTTGGCGTTTTGAACAGCGTCACCAACACCCATGTTGATTACGATTTTTTCGATTTTAGGCACTTGCATGACTGAATCATAGTTGAACTTAGTCATTAAAGCAGGTGCAATTTCTTTATTGTACTTTTCTTTAAGGCGGTTCATGAGATAGACCTCCCTTCCTTTTAATACTATTTATCTAGAACTTGCCCAGATTTTTTTGCTACACGAACTTTTTTGCCATCTTCCACTTTGTATCCTACGCGAGTCACTTCACCTGTTTTAGGATCGAGCGGCATAACGTTTGATACATGAATTGGCGCCTCTTGATTAGAAATACCGCCTTGAGGGTTAGCTTGAGTTGGTTTAGAGTGTTTCTTTACCATGTTAACACCTTCAACTAAAACGCGGTCCTTTTTAGGGAAAGCAGCAAGGATTGTTCCTTGTTTGCCTTTATCTTTACCAGAGATAACCATAACTTTATCGCCTTTTTTTACATGCATCCTGATCGCACCTCCTTGAGTAAGGCATTTATTTCATTAGATAACTTCTGGAGCTAGAGAAACAATTTTCATAAAGTTGTTTTCACGCAATTCACGAGCAACTGGTCCGAAGATACGAGTTCCGCGTGGGCTCTTGTCGTCACGGATGATAACACATGCATTCTCATCGAAGCTGATGTATGAACCGTCACTTCTGCGCGCTCCGCTTTTAGTGCGAACGATAACAGCTTTTACGACTTCACCTTTTTTGACAACGCCTCCTGGTGTTGCTTGTTTAACCGTGCAAACAATTACATCACCAATGTTAGCTGTTTTACGTCCAGAACCACCAAGAACTTTAATAGTAAGTACTTCACGTGCGCCAGAGTTGTCAGCTACTTTTAAACGAGTCTCTTGTTGAATCATTATTTGTTACCTCCCTTCGGAAAAAGAATTCCGAACTTTATTAGATAATAACAGCTTCTTCGACAACTTCAACTAGACGGAAACGCTTAGTTGCAGACAATGGACGAGTTTCCATGATCTTAACGATGTCACCGATTTTAGCTTGATTATTTTCATCATGTGCTTTGAATTTTTTTGAGTATTTTACGCGTTTACCGTAAAGTGTATGTTTTTTGTATGTCTCAACAACAACAGTAATGGTTTTATCCATTTTGTCAGAAACAACACGGCCTTGGTAAACTTTGCGTTGGTTACGTTCGCTCATGCTCACGACCTCCCCTCAGTGATTATTTATTAGCAGCAATTTCTCTTTCACGAATCACAGTTTTCATGCGCGCGATAGCTTTGCGCACTTCACGAATGCGAGCAGTATTTTCAAGTTGTCCTGTCGCTAATTGAAAGCGAAGATTGAAAAGTTCTTCTTTAAGAGACTTTACTTTTTGTTCAATTTCAGCAGTGGTAAGGTCACGAATTTCATTAGCTTTCATTTGATTCACCACCAATTTCTTCACGTTTTACGAACTTCGTTTTAATTGGCAATTTGTGAGATGCAAGGCGAAGCGCTTCACGAGCAACCTCTTCAGACACACCAGAAATTTCAAATAAAACTTTGCCCGGTTTTACAACAGCTACCCAACCTTCTGGAGCCCCTTTACCGGATCCCATACGTACCTCAAGTGGTTTAGCAGTGTAAGGTTTAGAAGGGAAAATTTTGATCCAAACTTTACCGCCACGTTTCATGTAACGAGTCATCGCAATACGTGCAGCTTCGATTTGACGGTTAGTAATCCAAGAAGCTTCTAGAGCTTGGATACCGAATTCTCCGAAATGTACTTCAGTACCGCCTTTCGCACGGCCACGCATTTTTCCGCGATGCTCTCTGCGATATTTAACGCGTTTTGGTAATAACATATTATTTTCCTCCTTCCTCAGTTTTCTTCTTAGTAGGAAGAACCTCTCCACGATAGATCCAGACTTTTACACCAAGCTTACCGTAAGTAGTATCAGCTTCAGATGTTGCATAGTCAATGTCCGCACGTAATGTGTGCAATGGAACAGTTCCTTCACTGTAGTATTCAGAACGAGCGATATCTGCACCGCCAAGACGACCAGAAACCATTGTTTTCACACCTTGTGCTCCAGCACGCATAGTACGTTGGATTTGTTGTTTCTGCGCACGGCGGAAAGAAACACGGTTTTCTAATTGACGAGCGATGTTGTCAGCAACTAGCTGTGCATCAAGATCTGCTCTTTTGATTTCAAGAATGTTAATGTGTACACGCTTGCCAGTAAGGCTGTTAAGGGCTTTGCGAAGTGCTTCGACTTCAGAACCGCCTTTACCGATAACCATACCAGGCTTAGCTGTGTGGATCGTAATGTTAACGCGGTTTGCTGCACGCTCGATTTCTACTTTAGAAACAGAAGCGTCAGAAAGGCGTTTGCTAATGTATTCACGAATTTTTAAATCTTCGTGCAGGAAGTCAGCGTAATCTTTACCAGCGTACCACTTAGATTCCCAATCACGAATGACTCCGATACGAAGACCGACTGGATTTACCTTTTGACCCACTACTTATCCCTCCTTCTTTTCTGATACAACGATTGTAATGTGGCTCGTACGTTTGTTGATTTGGCTCGCACGTCCCATAGCACGTGGGCGGAATCTTTTTAACGTAGGGCCTTCGTCAACGAATGCTTGAGAAATAACCAGGTTGTTAGCGTCCATTTCATAGTTATGCTCAGCATTTGCAATAGCGGATTTTAATACTTTCTCGATAATTGGAGAAGCAGCTCTTGGTGTAAGGTTCAAGATTGATACTGCCTCACCTACTTGCTTGCCTCGAATCAGGTCCATTACTAGACGTGCTTTACGAGGAGCAATACGGACTGTTCTTGCAACAGCTTTAGCTTGCATTTAAAAGCCTCCTCTCTTAGCGTCTTGTTTTTTTGTCATCACTAGCATGACCTTTGTACGTACGAGTTGGAGCGAATTCACCCAACTTGTGCCCTACCATATCTTCAGAGATGAATACAGGCACGTGTTTACGTCCGTCATAGACTGCGATTGTGTGACCAATAAACTGTGGGAAAATAGTAGAACGACGAGACCAAGTTTTTACGACTTGTTTCTTGTCTGTTTCATTTAATTTCTCGATTTTAGTCATCAAGTGTCCATCGACAAATGGTCCTTTTTTTAAGCTGCGAGCCATTTTGGAACCTCCCTTCGTGATTGCACTACGGTCCGAAAAGAACCGTAGACAACCCCGTTATTTATTTTTACGACGACGTACGATAAATTTATCGGATTTGTTCTTTTTCTTACGAGTCTTGAATCCAAGAGTTGGTTTGCCCCATGGAGACATTGGTGATTTACGTCCGATTGGCGCACGTCCTTCACCACCACCGTGTGGGTGATCGTTAGGGTTCATTACAGAACCACGAACTGTAGGACGGATGCCTTTCCAGCGAGAACGTCCAGCTTTACCAATGTTGATAAGTTCGTGCTGTTCGTTACCTACTTGACCGATAGAAGCACGGCAAGCAGAAAGGATCATGCGAACTTCACCAGAGTTAAGACGTACAAGAACGTATTTACCTTCTTTACCAAGAACCTGAGCAGATGTACCAGCTGAACGTACAAGCTGTCCGCCTTTACCAGGTTTTAATTCAATGTTATGCACAACTGTACCAACAGGGATGTTGATAAGTGGAAGTGCATTACCTACTTTAATGTCAGCTTCAGGACCTGACATGATTTCAGTACCTACTTGAATTCCTTTAGGAGCAAGAATGTAACGTTTTTCTCCGTCTGCATAGTTGATTAGAGCGATGTTAGCTGAACGGTTTGGATCGTATTCAACTGTAGCAACGCGTCCAGGTATACCATCTTTATCGCGTTTGAAGTCGATAACACGGTATTGGCGTTTATGTCCGCCACCTTGGTGACGTACAGTCAATTTACCTTGGTTGTTACGTCCGCCTTTTTTGTGAAGGGGAGCAAGCAAGGATTTTTCCGGCTTGTCAGTCGTGATTTCAGCAAAATCTGAAGTTGTCATGCCACGACGTCCATTAGAGGTCGGTTTATACTTTTTAATCGCCATTTTGAATTTCCCTCCTTCTTTTTACAGATAATTAAGCTTCAAAAATTTCGATTTCTTTGCTGTCTGCAGTAAGTTTTACGATCGCTTTTCTGCGACGGCTAGTCATACCAGTGTAGCGTCCAACACGTTTTGATTTACCTTTGTAGTTCATGATGTTGACTTTGTCAACTTTCACTCCAAAGATGCTTTCAACCGCGTCTTTCACTTCTGTTTTGTTAGCTCTTACATCAACTTCAAAAGTATATTTCTTTTCAGTCATTAAATCAGCAGAACGTTCAGTAATGACGGGGCGCTTTAGAACATCACGAGGATCTTTCATTATGCAAGCACCTCCTCTACTTTTTCAACCGCTGCTTTTGTAATCAGAAGCTTCTCGTGGTTGACAACGTCTAAAACGTTGATTCCGTTAGCTTCAACAACAGTAACTCCAGGAATGTTACGAGCAGATAAAGCTACTGCTTCGTTTGCATCCGCAGTTACGATTAAAGCTTTTTTCTCAACAGATAATCCTTTAAGGATAGCTGCCATTTCTTTTGTTTTAGCCGTATCAAGAGTAAGATCTTCAAGAACGATGATGTTGTTGTCGTTCACTTTAGAAGACAATACTGATTTGATTGCCAAGCGGCGAACTTTTTTAGGTAATTTATAAGAATAGCTGCGTGGTGTTGGGCCGAATACGACACCACCTCCGCGCCATTGCGGTGAACGGATTGAACCTTGACGGGCACGTCCAGTACCTTTTTGACGCCATGGTTTACGACCTCCGCCGCGTACTTCAGAACGATTTTTTACTTTGTGAGTTCCTTGACGTAAGGAAGCTCTTTGCATAAGAATAGCGTCGAATACAACACTCTCATTTGGTTCGATACCAAATACAGAAGCGTTTAATTCGATGTCACCAGCAGTAGAACCGTTTTGGTTGTATAATGCTACTTTTGGCATAATCAATTTCCTCCTTTCCTAAGAGAATTATTTAGATTTAACAGCACTTTTAACAGTGATTAAAGATTTCTTCGCACCAGGTACGTTACCTTTGATCAAAAGAAGATTGCGTTCTGCATCAACTTTTACGATTTCAAGGTTTTGAACAGTGATTTGCTCTCCGCCCATACGTCCAGGTAATAATTTACCTTTGAATACACGGTTAGGATCTACAGGTCCCATTGAACCAGGACGACGGTGGTAGCGTGAACCGTGAGACATAGGTCCGCGAGATTGTCCGTGGCGCTTGATCGCACCTTGGAAACCTTTACCTTTAGATACTCCTGTTACATCTACGATTTCTCCAGCAGAGAAAATTTCAACCTTGACTTCCTGACCAACTTCATACGCATCCATTTCCACTCCGCGTAATTCTTTAACGAAGCGCTTAGGAGCAGTTTCCGCTTTTGCAACGTGCCCTTTTTCAGGTTTGTTAGAAAGCTTTTCACGCTTGTCGTCAAAACCAAGCTGGATTGCTTCATAACCGTCGTTTTCAGCTGTTTTCTTTTGAAGAACAACGTTTGGAGCAGCCTCGATAACAGTTACCGGAATAAGATCACCATTCTCAGCGAATACTTGCGTCATACCAATTTTTCTTCCTAAGATTCCTTTGGTCATTCGTCACACCTCCTATTAAGATCATTCTATATTTTAGAATTAAAGTTTAATTTCGATATCGACACCAGATGGTAAGTCTAATCGCATAAGAGCATCAACAGTTTGTGGTGTTGGGTTCACAATGTCGATTAAACGTTTATGTGTACGCATTTCAAATTGCTCACGAGAATCTTTGTATTTGTGCACCGCACGAAGGATTGTGTAAACTGATTTTTCAGTTGGCAACGGAATCGGACCAGATACGCTGGCACCAGAACGTTTTGCCGTTTCAACAATCTTCTCTGCAGATTGATCAAGGATTCTATGATCATATGCTTTCAAACGAATACGAATTTTTTGTTTTGCCATTATTTTCCCTCCTTTTCGCCTACATCACGTTAGACAGTTCTCCGTGAGAAAAACCTGAACACCTTGCCATGGCAAAGCGGCCGGGTGTGTCAGCAACCTCTCACTTCATCGCAGTCAAAGACCAACATACACCATTATACAGAAAATAGGCGCATGTTGCAAGACTTATTTAAAATATGCATGGTTTGCACACTTTTTTTATTATACAGGGGTTTTTCTTATTTATCAAGGATCTATCATAAATGGTGTCGTGCATGTCGACTTAATGTGTTCGCGAATAATGACGGTTCCTCAATATGCGGGGTGTGAGCTGATTTCTCAAATTGAAACCAGCGCTTTTCGGGTGCCTCAAGTTTATGATAATACTGTTTCGATATTTCAGCAGGAACAATTAAGTCATGTTTCCCTGAAATGAAAACACACGGTACTTTAATAGAAGGAACTGATGTAAAAGCATTAAACTGGTACAACTCATCAGTTAAATGTTTTTTACTGTAGCGCAATCCATTAAGGAAGCTGTGCATGTTCCGCACTCCATACTCATTGCCAGTAAGCATTTGAAATAATACAGCTAGAGATTGACGATGACGGCGAGTGAAGCCTCCCCTGCTTAGCTCGACACAAAACCGATAGATAAGGTGCTGGATATCCTGCTTCCAAGGCGGAGCACCAATGAAACGTATGAGGAAAGATAATAAGCTGGCTTTTTTTGATTCAGAAATTTCACGAATATGTTGATAAGCAGTTGATTCTTCATCGTGGGGGTTAACAACCTGGCTGATTCCATAATACGCGTAAAATAAATCAGGACACTGCTGCAGCACATGAAGCGCCAGTATTGACCCCCACGAATGACCGGCTAGGTAAAGTTTTGATTTTGAAAAATGAGCTAAAAGCCATTGAGTGACTTGGATTGTATCTTTAATGAAGTGATTTATTGTCATAGAGTGATGCGAAATTCGCTTAGAATAAGAAAGCCCCGATCCTCTCTGATCCCAATGAACTACTGTAAAATACTGTTCCAGCTCTTTTTGATAATGTCTAACATATCCGATTTGCGGCGTTCCCGGCCCGCCATGTAAAAAAAGCAGCAATGGATTTTTCACATCAACTCCATTAATCATTAGCATTTGCTTTGTATTCCCAATGCTTAGTTCTTTCATGATTGCGATTGATTTCTTTTCAGGAATCATAAATATTAGCCCCTCGAATATGATAGATCCTATTATACAAGAAAAAGATAAGCAAACAAAAAACGAGACCCGTAGGGGTCTCGTTTAAAATCATACTATTACTCAGTGATTGTAGAAACAACGCCTGAACCAACAGTACGTCCGCCTTCACGAATAGAGAAACGAGTTCCTTCTTCGATAGCGATTGTAGAAATAAGTTCAACGTTCATTTCAGTGTTATCTCCAGGCATAACCATTTCTACGCCTTCTGGAAGATGGATGATACCAGTTACGTCAGTTGTACGGAAGTAGAACTGAGGACGGTAGTTAGAGAAGAATGGAGTATGACGTCCACCCTCTTCTTTAGAAAGAACGTAAACTTCAGCTTTGAATTTGCTGTGTGGAGTGATTGTACCTGGTTTAGCAAGTACTTGACCACGTTGGATTTCTTCACGAGATACACCGCGAAGAAGGGCACCAATGTTGTCACCAGCTTCAGCGTAATCAAGAAGCTTACGGAACATTTCAACACCTGTAACAGTTGTTTTCTTGTTCTCTTCTTGAAGACCGATGATTTCAACTTCGTCACCGACTTTAACTTGTCCGCGTTCTACACGGCCAGTAGCAACTGTACCACGACCAGTGATTGAGAATACGTCCTCAACTGGCATCATGAATGGTTTTTCAGTATCGCGTTCTGGAGTTGGGATGTACTCATCAACCGCATCCATAAGTTCGAAGATTTTAGCTTCCCACTCAGCGTCTCCTTCAAGAGCTTTAAGAGCAGAACCTTTAACAACTGGTACATCATCACCAGGGAAGTCGTATTCGCTAAGAAGATCGCGAACTTCCATTTCAACTAGTTCAAGAAGCTCTTCGTCGTCTACCATGTCGCATTTGTTTAAGAATACAACGATGTATGGTACACCAACGTTTTTAGAAAGAAGGATGTGCTCACGAGTTTGTGGCATTGGGCCATCAGCAGCAGATACTACAAGGATAGCTCCGTCCATTTGAGCAGCACCAGTGATCATGTTTTTAACATAGTCAGCGTGTCCTGGGCAGTCAACGTGTGCATAGTGACGAGTTTCAGTTTCGTACTCAACGTGTGCAGTAGAGATTGTGATACCGCGCTCACGTTCTTCTGGAGCACCATCAATTTGATCGTACGCCATAGCTGTACCTTTACCAGATTTCTTATGAAGTACTGTTGTGATAGCAGCAGTTAAAGTTGTTTTACCATGGTCAACGTGTCCAATTGTACCAATATTGGCATGTGATTTGGAACGGTCGAATTTTTCTTTAGCCATTCTAAAATCCTCCTTAAGAGCTTTTAATTAGTAATGTATAGAGTGATAGGAAGTGAAAGAAAGCTTTCACTTCCTCATCTTACAATAGTAGTTATACTTGAGTTAAGCGGCAAAATCAATTATTCGCCTTTATTTTTTTTGATAATTTCTTCTGCGACGCTCTTCGGCACTTCTTCGTAGTGATCCATGTGCATAGTGAACGTACCGCGACCTTGCGTATTAGAACGAAGTGCAGTAGCGTAACCGAACATTTCAGCAAGAGGAACCATAGCGCGAACAACTTGAGCGTTACCGCGTGCTTCCATACCTTCTACGCGTCCGCGACGTGAAGTGATATCACCCATGATATCTCCCATGTATTCTTCTGGAATAACCACTTCTACTTTCATGATTGGTTCAAGAAGAACTGGGTTACATTTGCTGACTGCATTTTTCAATGCCATAGAAGCAGCAACTTTAAATGCCATTTCGTTTGAGTCAACATCATGGTAAGAACCGTCGAAAAGTTTAGCTTTAATGTCGATAAGCGGGAAGCCTGCTAGTACACCATTTTCAAGTGCATCTTCCAGACCTGCTTGAACAGCTGGGATGTATTCACGAGGAACAACCCCACCGACAATCGCATTTTCAAATTCAAAGCCAGCGCCTTCTTCGTTTGGTTCGAATTCGATCCAAACGTGTCCGAACTGACCGCGTCCACCAGACTGACGTACGAATTTACCTTCAACTTTTGCACCGGTACGGAATGTTTCACGGTACGCAACTTGAGGAGCACCAACGTTGGCTTCTACTTTAAATTCGCGTTTCATACGGTCAACAATGATATCAAGGTGAAGTTCACCCATACCAGAGATGATCGTTTGGCCAGTTTCTGGGTTTGTTTGAGTACGGAATGTAGGATCTTCTTCAGCAAGTTTCGCTAAAGCGATACCCATTTTATCTTGGTCAGCTTTTGATTTAGGCTCAATAGCAACGTCGATAACTGGTTCTGGGAATTCCATTGACTCAAGGATAACAAGATCCTTCTCATCACATAGAGTATCTCCAGTAGTTGTATCTTTTAGACCTACAGCAGCTGCGATATCCCCTGCGTATACAGTAGAGATTTCTTCACGGCTGTTAGCGTGCATTTGAAGAATACGTCCAACACGCTCACGTTTGCCTTTAGTAGAGTTTTTCACGTATGAACCAGAATCAAGTGTTCCAGAGTACACACGGAAGAACGTCAACTTACCAACGTAAGGGTCAGTCATAACTTTAAATGCTAATGCAGAGAATGGCTCTTCGTCAGAAGAATGACGCTCAATCTCTTCATTTGTATCAGGACGTGTACCTTTGATTGCAGCAACGTCAGTTGGTGCAGGAAGGTAGTCAAGAACAGCATCAAGTACTAGTTGAACACCTTTGTTTTTGAAGGCAGAACCAACAAGAACAGGGTAGAATTCAACATTTAATGTACCTTTACGAATTCCTGCTTTTAACTCGTCAATTGTGATTTCTTCACCCTCAAGGTACTTATCCATAAGCTCTTCATCAAGCTCACATACAGCTTCAATAAGGCTGTTGCGAAGCTCTTCAGCTTGCTCTTTGTACTCTTCAGGGATTTCTTTTGCATCAGAACGAGTTCCGAGGTCATCTTCGTAGAAATACGCAACGTTTTCTACAAGGTCAATGATGCCTTCGAAGTTATCTTCAGCACCGATCGGCAATTGAATTGCATGAGCGTTTGCTTGAAGACGGTCTCTTAAAGTTCCTACAGAGTAAAGGAAATCTGCACCGATTTTGTCCATTTTGTTAACAAAAACGATACGCGGTACTCCATAAGTTGTTGCCTGACGCCAAACAGTTTCTGTTTGAGGCTCAACGCCTGATTGCGCGTCAAGTACAGCAACAGCACCATCAAGTACACGAAGAGAACGTTCAACTTCAACTGTGAAGTCTACGTGTCCTGGAGTATCGATGATGTTTACGCGGTATCCTTTCCACTGTGCAGTTGTCGCAGCGGAAGTGATTGTGATACCACGTTCTTGTTCCTGCTCCATCCAGTCCATTTGTGAAGCTCCTTCATGAGTTTCACCAATTTTGTGGATACGACCAGTATAGAACAAGATACGTTCTGTAGTTGTCGTTTTACCGGCATCGATGTGAGCCATGATACCGATATTACGAGTTTTTTCTAAGGAGAACTCTCTTGCCATTGGGTAATTTCTCCTTCCTTATTAGGAAATTGTGTTTTGTTAATCTATAAATCCTACCAGCGATAGTGAGCAAATGCTTTGTTTGCTTCAGCCATCTTATGAGTGTCTTCACGTTTCTTAACAGCAGCACCAGTGTTGTTAGCTGCGTCAAGGATTTCGTTAGCTAAACGCTCTTCCATCGTTTTTTCTCCGCGAAGACGAGCGTAGTTAACTAACCAGCGAAGTCCAAGAGTCGTACGACGTTCAGGACGAACTTCTACAGGAACTTGGTAGTTCGCACCACCTACACGGCGTGCTTTTACTTCAAGTACAGGCATGATGTTTTTCAATGCTTGTTCGAAAACCTCCATTGCATCATTGCCAGTACGTTCTTTAATGATATCGAATGACTTGTATAGGATTGTTTGAGACTTACCTTTTTTACCATCGATCATCATTTTGTTGATTAGACGAGATACAAGCTTAGAGTTGTAAATCGGATCAGGTAAAACATCTCTTTTTGCTACAGGACCTTTACGTGGCATCTGAATATCCTCCCTTCATCAATTATGCGTATTTTCGTATATTATTTTGCTTTAGGTTTTTTCGTACCGTATTTAGAACGGCCTTGTGCACGGTTTTCAACTCCAGCAGTATCAAGCGCACCACGAACGATGTGGTAACGTACCCCTGGTAAGTCTTTTACACGTCCGCCGCGGATAAGTACAACACTGTGCTCTTGTAGGTTGTGACCGATACCAGGAATGTAAGCAGTAACCTCGATTCCGTTAGTCAAACGAACACGAGCATATTTACGAAGTGCTGAGTTCGGTTTTTTCGGTGTCATTGTACCAACACGAGTACATACCCCGCGTTTTTGTGGAGAAGATACGTTAGTGTGCTCTTTTTTAAAGCTGTTGTATCCTTTGTTAAGTGCAGGAGACTTTGAGTTTTCTACTTTACTCACGCGTCCTTTGCGAATTAGCTGATTAATTGTAGGCATGAATTTTTCCTCCCTTCATTACGTTTTATAACCCACATACCCAGGTGGTTCATCAAAAGGCAAAAAACAATGTCTTTACACAAGATGGAATCTTACGCAAAAACAAAAGTACGTTATAAAATAATGGCAACAGCGGCTGCTCCTACCTCAATTCCGCAGGCTTTGCCGAGCTTTTTCATGGATTCAACCATTGAGACAGAGATACCTTGATCTTCAGCAAGTGAAACAACACTTGACGTGAGTATCGGATCTGCGTCTTTTGCAACGACTACTTCCTTTACTGAACCTCGCTTTAGAGCTTTCACTGTTTGCTTCGTACCAATAATAATTGATTTGGCCTGTGATACTTTATCATAAGACATAAACATATCCTCCAAAGTAACAGGTTTATTTCGAGCACCTTGGTTATATTATCATTCTAGGAGACGAATGTCAACAAGGTATGACATTTTTTAGTTTCGTTCTTCTCATAGAGTGACTTTTTCATAAATATATCTGCTGAAAGACTGTTTTTGCAGTCTTTCAGCAGCATTAAAATCAGTTATTCAACCGGAACCATATCGTCAGTCGGCTGAACATTTGATACTGGTTTTACTTTACGGTATTTCATCATTCCTGTACCAGCTGGAACAAGCTTACCGATGATAACATTCTCTTTCAAGCCGAGAAGCTCGTCACGCTTACCTTTGATCGCTGCATCTGTAAGGACACGTGTTGTTTCCTGGAAGGAAGCAGCAGATAAGAATGAATCAGTTTCAAGAGATGCTTTTGTAATACCGAGTAAGACAGGACGGCCTGTGGCAGGTCGATTGCCTTCAAGTAATACCTTTTTGTTCGCTTCAGTAAATTGGTGAATATCAAGCAATGTACCTGGAAGTACATCAGTGTCACCGGCATCAATTACGCGTACTTTGCGAAGCATCTGGCGAACCATTACTTCTACGTGTTTATCACCGATTTCAACACCCTGCATACGGTAAACCTTTTGAACCTCATGGAGAAGATACTCTTGAACAGTCGTCAGGTCAGTCACTTTAAGAAGTTCTTTCGGATCGATTGAACCTTCTGTCAGTACTTGGCCTCGAGTAATTTTATCTCCTTCCGCTACTTTCAGGCGGGAGTTGTAAGGTGCCGTATAAGAACGTGTTTCCACTGCGCCTTGAACCACAATTTCCTGTTGCTTATCACGAACTTCATTGATCTCAACGACTGTACCGTCGATTTCTGTAATTGTTGCCTGACCTTTCGGATTACGCGCTTCGAAAAGCTCTTGGATACGCGGAAGACCCTGTGTGATGTCGTCTCCGGCAACCCCGCCTGTATGGAATGTACGCATTGTTAACTGTGTACCAGGCTCACCGATTGATTGGGCAGCAATGATTCCGACAGCTTCACCGACTTCAACATCGGAGCCAGTTGCAAGATTTCGGCCATAGCATCGTTTACATACACCATGAGGCGTATTACATGTGAAGGCAGAACGAATCCACACTTCTTCAATGCCGGCTTCGACAATCTCCAGTGCTTTATCTTCATCGATCAGTTCGTTTTCATTCACAAGCACTTCACCTGTTTCAGGGTGCTTCACTTGTTTTCTTGCAAAACGTCCGATTAAGCGTTCTTCTAAGCGCTCAATTGTTTCGGTTCCTTCTTTAAGAGGCTTAGCAAGAATGCCTCGGTCAGTTCCGCAATCAGTTTCACGGATGATAACATCCTGCGCAACGTCAACGAGACGGCGTGTAAGGTAACCTGAGTCAGCAGTTTTAAGAGCGGTATCGGCAAGACCTTTACGCGCACCGTGTGTGGAGATAAAGTACTCCAATACTGTCAGACCTTCACGGAAACTTGATTTGATCGGCAACTCAATGATACGTCCAGCCGGGTTGGCCATCAGGCCGCGCATTCCGGCAAGCTGCGTAAAGTTAGATGCGTTACCACGGGCACCAGAGTCACTCATCATGTAGATCGGGTTGAGTTCATCAAGTGATTTCATCAGTTTGCCTTGGATAACGTCTTTTGCAGCACTCCAGATAGAGATGACTCTCTCATAGCGTTCTTCTTCAGTGATAAGACCGCGGCGGAACTGCTTCATAACGTTGTCAACTTTGCTTTGCGCTTCCTCAAGAATTTCTTGTTTATCATCGAGTACGACGATGTCAGAAACCCCAACTGTAATACCAGCTTTAGTTGAATATTTGAAGCCTAGGTTTTTCATGCGGTCAAGCATTTTAGACGTTTCCGTAATATGGAATCGTTTAAAGATTTCCGCGATGATTTTACCCAGAATGCCTTTTTTAAACGGCGCATTGATTGGCTGCTGTGCGATAACAGCTTTAACGTCAGCACCTTTTTCTAAGAAGAAACGGTCAGGTGTTTTCTCTTCAATGTTGCTCTTCGTTGGTTCATTCATGTAAGGGAATGATTCCGGAAGAATTTCATTGAAGACAAGCTTACCGACAGTTGTAATTAACAATTTTGAGCGCTGTTCTTCGGTAAATGTCACATTCTTAAGTGAGTTAGCTGCAACAGCTACTCTCGTATGAAGGTGAACATATCCGTTTTGATAAGCAAGAAGCGCTTCGTCTGTATTTTTGAAGACCATACCTTCACCGACAGCACCGGCACGCTCAAGTGTCAGGTAATAGTTACCTAGTACCATATCCTGAGACGGTGTTACAACCGGTTTACCATCTTTAGGGTTCAAGATGTTTTGAGCAGCAAGCATCAAGATGCGTGCTTCAGCTTGTGCTTCAGCAGATAATGGTACGTGAACCGCCATTTGGTCACCGTCAAAGTCAGCGTTGTAAGCTGTACATACGAGCGGGTGAAGACGGATTGCGCGTCCTTCAACAAGCGTTGGTTCAAACGCCTGGATACCTAATCTGTGAAGTGTAGGGGCACGGTTCAGCAGTACCGGATGCTCCTTAATAACTGATTCTAGTACATCCCAAACTTCAGGCTGTACGCGCTCAATTTTGCGTTTCGCACTCTTAATGTTGTGAGCAAGACCTTTTTCAACAAGTTCTTTCATAACGAAAGGTTTGAAAAGTTCAAGCGCCATTTCCTTCGGTAATCCGCATTGGTACATTTTCAAATGAGGACCAACAACGATTACAGAACGTCCGGAGTAATCGACACGTTTACCAAGAAGGTTTTGACGGAAACGGCCTTGCTTCCCTTTCAGCATGTGAGAAAGAGATTTTAACGGTCTGTTACCAGGGCCTGTTACAGGGCGTCCGCGGCGGCCGTTGTCAATTAAGGCATCGACAGCCTCTTGAAGCATACGCTTTTCGTTTTGAACAATGATGCTAGGTGCACCAAGGTCCAAAAGGCGTTTCAAACGATTGTTACGGTTGATGACACGACGATAAAGGTCATTCAAATCAGAAGTCGCAAAACGTCCGCCATCTAGCTGAACCATCGGTCTAAGCTCCGGAGGAATAACAGGAAGCACATCAAGGATCATCCAAGAAGGCTTGTTTCCTGAGTTACGGAAGGCTTCTAAAACTTCAAGACGTTTGATCGCACGAGTACGGCGTTGTCCTTGTGAAGTTTTTAGCTCTTCTTTTAACATATCAACTTCTTTGACAAGATCGATATCTTGAAGAAGTTTATGAATTGCTTCAGCACCCATAGATGCTTGGAATTTATTACCGTATTTATCAAGATAAGCACGGTATTCTTTCTCAGACAGAAGCTGTTTCTTTTCAAGCGGTGTATTCGCCGGATCAGTTACAACGTAAGAAGCAAAGTAAATGACTTCTTCTAAAGCACGAGGTGACATATCCAGCACAAGACCCATACGGCTTGGAATACCTTTGAAATACCAAATGTGGGAAACTGGGGCAGCCAGTTCAATGTGCCCCATTCTCTCACGACGGACTTTAGCCCGTGTTACTTCGACTCCGCAGCGGTCACAAACTACGCCTTTATAACGAACTCGCTTGTACTTCCCGCAATGACATTCCCAGTCCTTAGTAGGTCCGAAAATGCGCTCGCAGAATAGACCGTCCTTTTCAGGTTTTAACGTACGATAGTTTATCGTTTCAGGCTTTTTCACTTCACCAAAAGACCATGAACGGATTTTATCTGGTGAAGCAAGACCGATGTTCATATACTCAAAATTGTTCACATCTAGCAAGGGGCCTACCTCCCTTTTTATCTTCGGATTAACCGATGTCACTTGCCTTTATAACTAGAGATTATTCTTTTGTTACTACATCGCGTTCAACGTCTGCAGATGCTGTTTCTTCCGGCTCTTCATCACCTGATAATGCCAGGCCGTCAGCTTGTTTCGCATCTTCTTCGTCTTCTAAATCTCTCATTTCTATTTCTTCTTCATCACCAGAAAGGATTTTGACATCCATACCTAAGCTTTGAAGTTCTTTGATTAATACTTTGAATGATTCCGGAACACCTGGTTCAGGAACATTTTCGCCTTTAACGATGGCTTCGTATGTTTTCACACGTCCAACCACGTCATCAGACTTAACAGTCAGAATTTCTTGAAGAGTATAAGCCGCACCGTAAGCTTCAAGTGCCCAAACCTCCATCTCACCAAAACGCTGTCCGCCAAATTGCGCTTTACCGCCAAGAGGCTGCTGCGTAACAAGTGAGTAAGGACCTGTAGAGCGTGCATGAAGTTTATCGTCAACCATGTGAGCTAGTTTGATCATGTACATGATACCGACAGATACACGGTTATCAAACGGCTCTCCAGTACGTCCGTCGTAAAGCACTGTTTTGGCGTCACGAGACATGCCGGCTTCTTCAAGTGTTTCCCAGACATCCTCTTCTCGCGCTCCGTCAAATACAGGAGATGCAATGTGAATGCCAAGGTAACGAGCGGCCATACCCATGTGAAGTTCCAATACCTGCCCGATGTTCATACGTGATGGTACGCCCAGCGGGTTAAGCATGATATCAATTGGTGTGCCGTCAGGAAGGTAAGGCATATCCTCTTCAGGAAGAATCTTAGAGATAACACCTTTGTTACCGTGACGACCGGCCATTTTATCCCCTTCAGAAATCTTACGTTTCTGAACGATATATACGCGTACTAACTGGTTAACACCTGGAGGAAGTTCGTCTCCGTCTTCACGGTTGAAGACTTTAACGTCATGGATAATTCCGCCGCCGCCGTGAGGCACACGAAGAGAAGTATCACGAACCTCGCGGGCTTTCTCGCCAAAAATGGCGTGAAGAAGGCGTTCTTCTGCAGTCAGTTCAGTTACGCCTTTAGGCGTTACTTTACCAACAAGAAGATCTCCGTCTTTTACTTCTGCCCCAATACGGATGATTCCACGGTCATCAAGATTGCGAAGCGCATCTTCACCGACGTTTGGAATATCGCGAGTGATTTCTTCAGGTCCAAGTTTCGTATCACGTGCTTCTGATTCGTATTCTTCAATGTGGATAGATGTATAAACATCATCCTTCACTAGGCGTTCACTCATGATGATGGCATCCTCATAGTTGTAGCCATCCCATGTCATGAAGCCGACCATTACGTTACGGCCAAGTGCAAGTTCACCGAGCTCCATAGAAGGACCGTCAGCAAGGATTTCTCCTTTTACCACTTCATCGCCGACACTTACGATCGGACGCTGGTTGTAGCACGTACCTTGGTTAGAGCGGACAAATTTCAGCAGGCTGTATTTATCCAGGTTTCCTTTTACTTTTTGACCGTCTACTTCTTCATAACGGCGAACCCAAACGTTTTTCGCTTCTACGCGTTCAACGATACCAGGGTGTTTACAAATAACAGCGGCACCAGAGTCTTTTCCTGATACGTATTCCATACCAGTTCCAACAAATGGCGCTTCCGGCTGCATCAAAGGCACAGCCTGACGCTGCATGTTCGCTCCCATGAGGGCACGGTTCGAGTCATCGTTTTCTAAGAACGGGATACATGCTGTCGCAGCAGATACAACCTGCTTAGGCGATACATCCATGTAGTCTACACGGTTTCTGGAAACAACAGTGTTCTCCCCGCGGAAACGAGCTACGATGCTGTCATCAATAAAGGCGCCTTCGTCATCAAGACGAGCATTCGCTTGAGCGACAACATAGTTATCCTCTTCATCAGCAGTTAAGTAATCGATTCTGCCCGTTACCTTCCCTGTTTCAGGGTCAACGCGGCGATATGGCGTTTCAATAAAGCCAAAACGGTTTACTTTTGCATAAGATGATAGTGAGTTGATCAAACCGATGTTCGGGCCCTCAGGCGTTTCAATCGGACACATACGGCCATAGTGGGAGTAGTGAACGTCACGCACTTCCATTCCGGCACGCTCACGTGTCAATCCGCCCGGTCCTAATGCTGACAGACGACGCTTGTGCGTTAATTCAGCAAGCGGGTTCGTCTGATCCATGAATTGAGAAAGCTGTGAGCTTCCAAAGAACTCTTTAATGGACGCAATAACAGGACGAATATTGATCAGCTGCTGAGGCGTAATTGTATTCGTATCTTGAATTGACATTCTCTCACGAACCACACGCTCCATACGGCTTAAACCGATACGGAATTGGTTCTGGAGAAGCTCGCCTACAGAGCGTAAACGGCGGTTTCCAAGATGATCGATATCATCTGTATCGCCTACTCCGTGCAGCAAGTTGAAGAAGTAGCTGATTGAAGAAATAATATCAGCAGGCGTGATGTTTTTAATCTCTTCTTCGATGTAAGCATTGCCGATTACATTAATAACCTGTTCTCCTTCTTGATCAGTCGGAGCAAAGATTTTAATTGATTGAAGAGTCACTTCATCTTCAACAACGCCGCCATTCGGATACAGCTTTCTAAAACCGATTCCGTTTTCTAAGTATGGCAGTACTTTATCAAGTGTTCTTCTATCAAGAATCTGGCCTTTTTCAGCAAGGATTTCTCCTGTTTCAGGATCAACAAGCGTTTCAGCAAGTCTCTGATTGAAGAGGCGATTCTTAATATGAAGTTTTTTATTAATTTTATAGCGTCCTACATTGGCAAGATCGTATCGTTTCGGATCAAAGAAACGAGAATCAAGCAAGCTTTTCGCATTTTCTACTGTAGGCGGCTCTCCAGGACGGAGACGCTCGTAAATTTCCAGCAACGCTTTGTCACTGTTTTCTGTGTTATCTTTATCAAGCGTATTTCGCAGGTATTCGTTTTCTCCTATGAGATCAAGAATCTCTTGATCGGAGCCGAAGCCGAGAGCACGCAAAAGAACCGTAACCGGCAACTTACGTGTGCGATCAATGCGGACATAAACAACATCTTTCGCATCAGTTTCGTATTCTAACCATGCGCCACGGTTTGGAATGACAGTTGCGGTAAAACCTTTTTTACCGTTTTTGTCTACTTTACCACTGAAATATACACTTGGAGACCGAACAAGCTGGGAAACGATAACACGTTCCGCACCGTTAATGATAAAAGTACCTGTATCTGTCATAATAGGGAAATCACCCATGAAGACATCTTGGTCTTTTACCTCTCCAGTTTCTTTGTTAATTAAACGAACCTTCACTCTTAGCGGAGCTGAGTAAGTCACATCACGTTCTTTTGATTCCTCTACAGGATATTTAGGCTCACCTAAACTATAATCAATGAACTCAAGAGAGAGGTTACCAGTGAAATCCTCAATTGGTGATATGTCTTGAAACATCTCTCTAAGACCCTCATCAAGAAACCACTGATAAGAAGAGGTTTGAATTTCAATGAGATTTGGTAATTCTAACACTTCGCTAATGCGAGCATAGCTTCTGCGCTGGCGGTGTCGTCCATACTGAACTAGTTGACCTGTCAACTGATTCACCCCTCAAATCATGCGTATTATATGTGTAATAAGCATTTCTTCCAAAGAAAGAAAATACTTTTACAAGACAAAAGAAAAAAGGGTTTCTAATTAAGAAAACCACATCCAAAAACAAATACCGATTTTATTAGCATTTCCATACTTGTATAATTTATACATAGATATTGACAATTCATCATATCAAGCAAAATATATACATTGGCATTTTACAATATTAACATAGTTAAAATACCGAGTCAAACTTTTTTTGCTTTTATGATATAATAGCCTTTCTTTTTTTGAACGACGGAAACTTCATCGAACAGTTCCTCGAGCTTTTCAATGGCAGAAGGCGCGCCTTGCTTTTTCTGTATGACGATCCACAATTCACCTGAAGCTTTTAAGTGTTCAGCGCTTTTCTCAAAGATAGCATGGACAACTTTTTTTCCGGCTCGGATTGGGGGATTTGTAAGAATAGAAGCAAATGTTTGAGCAGAATCAACGTTTGAAAACAAATCGCTTTGATAAATCTTAACGTTTGTTATTCCGTTCTGTTCCGCATTTTCATTTGATAGTTCTACGGCTCTCTCATTAACGTCAATCATGTGGATAGTCCGGTCTTTAAAGTCGCTGGCGAGCGATAAACCAATCGGGCCGTACCCGCAGCCTACATCCAAAATGCCGCCCTCAACCTCAGGCTCTTCAAAAGAATCAATCAGCAGGCGGGAGCCGAAATCAACTTCTTTTTTAGAAAAAACCCCGCTGTCGCTGGTAAACGTGAAATCTTTATTCCGAAGCCTAAAAGACCAGGTTTGCTTGTTGCTTTTCACTGAAGGTTTTTCTGAATAATAGTGCTCACTCATTATTAGAACCTCCTTTTTTCATGGCTTAAAGAATGGCAAAGAAAAAGCTCGCCTCATAAAAGCGAGCTTCCCCTACAGGTAAGTGAAGATTACTTAACTTCTACAGAAGCGCCAACTTCTTCAAGTTTAGCTTTAAGCTCTTCAGCTTCTTCTTTAGCAATACCTTCTTTAAGTGGTTTTGGAGTGTTGTCAACAAGTTCTTTAGCTTCTTTCAAGCCAAGACCAGTGATTTCACGTACAACTTTGATAACTTTGATTTTTTGAGATCCTGCACCAGCAAGGATAAGATCGAATTCGCTTTGCTCTTCAGCAGCTCCGCCAGCAGCAGCTCCGCCAGCTACAGCTACAGGAGCAGCAGCAGTTACGCCAAATTCTTCTTCGATTGCTTTTACTAGGTCGTTCAATTCAAGTACAGTTGCTTCTTTAACGGAAGCAATGATTTCTTCGATATTTAAAGCCATTTGTAATTCCTCCATTTTGTTTTAATTTATGAAAAACTGATTAGATTAAGCGCCTTGTTCTTCCTTTTGTTCTGCCACAGCTTTTGCAGCAAGAGCAAGGTTGCGAACTGGAGCTTGAAGTACGCTAAGCAACATAGAAAGCAAGCCTTCGCGTGATGGAAGTTCAGCAAGAGCTTTCACTTCTTCAACAGTAGAAACTTTACCTTCGATAACGCCAGCTTTGATTTCAAGAGCTTCGTGATTTTTAGCGAAGTCATTAAGAACTTTAGCCGGAGCGACAACATCTTCAGTGCTGAATGCGATCGCGTTCGGTCCAGTTAAGAAATCATTCAAACCATTAAGCTCAGCTTGTTCAACCGCACGGCGAGTCATCGTATTTTTGTAAACTTTGAACTCAACGTTAGCTTCGCGAAGCTGTTTACGAAGTTCAGTTACTTCAGAAACGTTAAGTCCGCGATAGTCAACGATGATCGTTGATTTACTTTCTTTCAGTTTAGAAGCAATTTCTTCAACAACAACTTTTTTTGTTTCAATTGCGCTGCTCATGGTTACACCTCCTGTAGATTCTTGTGTAACACTTATACCGTTAGGTGATCACGACTGAGACGACGGATTCCATATAAAAAGCCTCCATGAGACATGGAGGCTGTATATACAAGCATACGTAACGTAATAGCTGTGATAATATACACCTCGGTAGGATAATTAAGCGGTTAGGCCCCTACTGTCTACGGTATAAATGATATTCTATTTTACAACATTTTGAATAATATCAGAATGTTGATGTCATGTCAATATTATTTTACGTTAAAAGTTGAAGAGTCTACTTTGACACCAGGTCCCATAGTAGAAGTTACAGCAACGTTTTTCACGTAAACGCCTTTAGCTGCAGCAGGTTTAGCTTTAAGGATTGTATCGTACATTGTTGTGAAGTTCTCAACAAGTTTTTCATCCTCGAAAGAAACTTTACCGATAGGAACATGAATGTTTCCAGCTTTATCAACGCGGTATTCAACTTTACCAGCTTTGATTTCGCCGATCGCTTTCTCAACTTCGAAAGTAACTGTACCAGTTTTAGGGTTTGGCATTAAACCTTTTGGTCCAAGTACACGACCGATTTTACCAACTTCACCCATCATGTCAGGTGTAGCTACGATAACATCGAAATCGAACCAGCCTTGTTGAATTTTGTTGATGTAGTCAGTATCGCCTACGAAATCTGCACCAGCAGCTTCAGCTTCTTTCGCTTTTTCGCCTTTTGCGAAAACGAGAACGCGCTGAGTTTTACCAGTTCCGTTTGGAAGAACAACTGCTCCACGGATTTGCTGGTCGTTTTTACGAGGGTCAACCCCTAAACGGAAAGCCACTTCAACTGTAGCGTCGAATTTAGCTGTGTTTGTTTTTTTAACGAGAGCTACTGCTTCAGAGACGTCGTAAGCTTTAGAACGGTCTACAAGCTTAGCAGCTTCAACGTACTTTTTACCTTTTTTAGCCATTTTAAAATTTCCTCCTTATGTGGTTATAGCGGAATAACCTCCCACGAATAAGGGTTGCGAACTTGTTAAAACTCGCAACCCGACAAGAAACAAATTAATCCTCGATTACAATACCCATACTGCGGGCAGTACCTTCAACCATGCGCATTGCCGCTTCAACGTCTGCTGCGTTTAAGTCAGGCATTTTCGTTTCAGCGATTTCGCGTACTTTATCGCGCTTAACGGTTGCCACTTTATTACGGTTTGGTTCACCAGAACCAGACTCAATTCCAGCTGCTTTTTTAAGCAATACTGCAGCAGGTGGAGTTTTTGTAATAAATGTAAATGAACGGTCTTCGTAAACCGAAATTTCAACAGGAATGATTAAACCAGCTTGGTCAGCTGTACGAGCGTTAAACTCCTTACAGAATCCCATGATGTTAACACCGGCTTGACCAAGTGCAGGTCCAACTGGTGGTGCTGGGTTAGCTTTTCCAGCAGGAATTTGCAATTTTACAACTTTAACTACTTTTTTAGCCACGAGACACACCTCCTTAAGTCCGTGATGTGGTAATAGGGTAAACCCTCCCACTCAAGGTTTCATTCTTTATATGAATGACGAAATATCATGCTAGTTGCCTTGGATAAGTCCAAGACGTACCTTTGCTATATTATCATTTATATATAGCAATTTCAAGTTTTTTCACATTACAATTTGTCGATTTGGGTAAATTCCAGCTCAACCGGCGTTTCACGGCCAAACATATTAACGAAAACTTTGACCTTGCTTTTATCATAATCAATCTCTTCAATTGATCCTGTAAAGTTAGCAAAAGGTCCGTCTATTACTTTCACTGTCTCTTTCAGTTCAAAGTCAATATCAGTTTTTCGTTCATCCATGCCCATTCTCTTCAGAATGGTTTCTGCTTCGCCCGGAAGAAGCGGCGTCGGTTTTGAACCTGACCCGGCAGATCCTACGAATCCAGTAACGCCCGGCGTGTTGCGGACAACATACCAAGAGTCGTCTGTCATTACAATTTCAACAAGCACATAACCAGGGAATACTTTCTTTTTCACGACTTTTTTCTTGCCGTTTTTGATATCTGTTTCTTCTTCTTCGGGTACGACTACACGGAAAATTTTATCCTGCATCCCCATTGATTCAACACGTTTTTCCAAGTTGGCTTTTACTTTATTCTCATAACCAGAGTACGTGTGAACAACATACCAATTCTTTTCCATTCTATTCAGGACTGTCCAGTCCTTCCCTCCCCGCATTTGGTTTTAGTGAATTACCATAACGCTTCAAAAAATAGGCGGCAAGCCTATGATAACTTTCATTTTAAGCCACAATAAAAAACCCGCTGAACGGGTTTTGGCAAGTAATATTATGATCTATTATAGCACGTATTGCTGATCATTATTCAACTATTAAACGAATTAATTGAGAAATTCCTGTGTCAAGGAGGGCAAAAAAGATAACAAAAAAGATAACTGTTGAAATTACCGTAATGGTATAACGCGTTAACTCTTTTCCTTTAGGCCAGCTTACCTTTTTCATTTCTTTCCCAACATCTTTAAAGAATTTCATAATACGCATGTAAAAGACCTCCACAATTTAAAAGCGCAAAAACTATTTTGTTTCAAGATGAGCTGTATGTGAATTGCAAGTACTGCAGTATTTCTTTACTTCTAATCGCTCAGCCGCTGATGCAGAGCTCTTCATTGTCGTATAATTACGGTTTCCGCATGTCTTGCATGCTAACGTAATCTTTTTTCTCATGTCATTACACCTTTTTCTAAATAGACATTAGTTCTTATCTTTAGTAACATATCATAGTCAGAAAAATACTGTCAATATAGCATAAATTCCTATTACAAACTGATTTCGCGAATTTCCAAGTACTTCTCCAGCTTGCGTTTCACACGCTGAAGGGCATTGTCGATCGATTTCACATGTCGGTTCAGTTCATCAGAAATCTCTTGGTAACTTCTCCCGTCGAGATATAAGACGAGTACTTTTCTCTCTAAATCACTTAATAGTTCTCCCATTTTCATTTCAATATCATCAAATTCTTCCTGATTAATGATCATTTCCTCAGGATTTAAGGTTTTCGCTCCTGAAATGACATCCAGCAGCGTTCGGTCTGATTCTTCATCAAAAATCGGTTTATCTAATGAGACGTAGGAATTCAAAGGAATGTGTTTCTGGCGAGTAGCTGTCTTTATTGCGGTAATAATTTGGCGGGTAATACATAATTCTGCGAAAGCTTTGAATGAGGTAAGCTTGTCCTCTTTGAAGTCACGAATAGACTTATAGAGGCCTATCATGCCTTCCTGAACAATATCCTCTCTGTCCGCCCCTATTAAGAAATAGGATCTTGCTTTTGCCCGAACAAAGTTTCGGTACTTCGTAATCAAGTAATCTAACGCATCACTGTCCCCAACATGAACCTTTTCAATGACCTGCTCGTCCTCCAACTGGCAAAACTGCTCTTTGTTGAATTTTCCCTTGTTGTTCTGTAGATTCACTCCGATCCCCCCGGCGCACGTAGATAGAAATATTATACAGTATTGGGCAAAAAAGCGTCAACTTAATCTAAGTCTCCCCGCCTCCACTTTTCAAACGTTTTCAAAACCTCTTCCGATAAAGCAATTTTACCCGCCGGCTTTTCGGAAGTGATTTTTCTTACCCGTCTCTCTATTCGCCTTTCAATCGTTTCTACCTCTCTCAAAAGCTCCCGGGCCGATTTCCGCAATGCCCCCTGTCCGAAAATCGCCCACTGCTCAGTATAGTCAGAGGTCGCAACGTGAATTTGAGTCGCAATATTATTCAAAGCCTGAGCGAGCTTTTCTATCCGCTCATCAGCCGTCTCATTTTCTTTTGTAAAAATCACTTCAACTCTATGGTTGGTCTGTTTTTTCTCAAGCCCTTTTACGAGATGCGCGTCAAAAACAACAATAACCCTGTTTCCTGTATACGATTGATATTCCGCCATTTTCTGAATCAGTACGTCTCTCGCCTCTTCAAAACTGTTCGCTTTTAAATCCTTCAGCTGCGGCCAGGCTCCAATCATGTTGTACCCGTCTACTAACAGGATATCCATGGGTCTTTATTCTCCCAGAGGGTTTCGTTTCCGGTAGACTTCATACATCAAAAGACCAGCCGCGACAGATGCATTTAGTGAAGTTACCTTTCCGGCCATCGGGAGTTTAATGAGAAAATCGCACTTTTCTTTCACAAGGCGGCCCATCCCTTTTCCTTCACTTCCGATGACTAGAGCCAAAGGCATATTGCCGTCCATATTACGGTAATCCTCACGCGCGGACGCATCCGTTCCGACAACCCAGATTCCCCGCTCTTTCATCTCTTCTAACGTCCGTGCCAAATTGGTGACTCTTGCTACAGGAATGTGCTCAATTGCTCCTGTTGAAGCTTTTGCCACTGTTGTTGTCAGCCCGACAGCTCTCCGTTTTGGAATGACGATGCCATGAGCGCCGACCGCATCTGCTGTCCTCATAATGGAACCAAGATTATGAGGGTCTTCAAGCTCGTCCAGAATGAGGAAGAAAGGCTGTTCATTTTTTTCTTCGGCTGCTTTATATAAATCGTCCAGTTCTGCATATTCATACGCTGCAACCTGTGCCACTACGCCCTGATGCTGTCCTGTCACCATTTGATCGAGTTTTTTTCTCGGGACGTATTGAATCGTGATTCCCTGCTTTTTGGCAAGCTCAATCACTTGCTGTGCTTGTCCCTTTACGGTGTTTTCCGCCATCCACAGCTTATACAGCTTCCGATCAGATTTTAACGTCTCGATCACTGCATTTTTCCCTATGACGTAATCATGTTGCTGACTCATTTGTTTTCCTCCCTGACGTCCCGAATTGTATAGCTTCGGCTACGAGCTGACTAAGTCGTTCCTCTTTTTTCTCTAGAAAAAGGTAGCCCAGAAGCGCTTCAAATGCTGTACTGTAGCGGTACGTCTGAACATCTGTATTTTTAGGTATTGTCCCTGACTTGGCATTTCTGCCTCTTTTCAGCACCGCTTCCTCTTCTTCCGTAAAAAATGATTGATTCTGCAGAAAAAATAGGATCTCAGCCTGTGACTTTGCTGAAACAATCCGGCTTGATTTCTTATGAAGATCATTTGGTTTGGTAAAGCCCTGCTTAAGCAGGTGATGCCTGACATATACTTCAAAAATGGCATCACCTATATAAGCAAGCGCAAGACCGTTAAGCTGCTTAGAATCTTTTATCGTATCAAATTCAAGCATCTGTTATTGTCCCCGTTTCCAGCGAGTGCCTTGAGCCGTATCTTCAAGAATGATATTCATGTTTTTCAGCTGGTCGCGGATCTGGTCTGACAATGCAAAATCGCGATTCCGGCGCGCTTCATTTCGCTTTTCGATTAAGTCTTCAATCTCTTGATCGAGAAGTTCCTGCTCACCCAACGAAAAACCGAGGACAGAAACAATGCGGTCAAACATCTCAATAAACGCCGTAATCACATGATCAGCCGTATGATCTTTCTGAAGATAATAATTGGCGTGTTTCGCTAAGTCAAACAAGACTGAAATGGCATTCGCCGTATTAAAATCATCGTCCATCGCTTCTTCGAATGCTTTGCGGTGTTCTTCAACTTTTTCAAGCCATTGATCGTCATCTTCGGTTAAATTCGTACTGCTGTTCAGACGGTGCTGAAGATTGCTGTACGCTGTTTTTAAACGGTTGAACGCGCTTTTCGTATTCTCCAGAAGCTCTTCTGAATAGTTAATCGGATGGCGATAATGAACAGATAGCATAAAGAATCTCAAAAGCTGCGGATCATGCTGTTTAATGATGTCATGCACAAGCACAAAGTTGCCTAGTGATTTTGACATTTTTTCATTATCAATATTGATATAACCATTATGAAGCCAGTACTTCGCAAACGTTTTGCCTGTCAGCGCCTCAGATTGCGCAATTTCGTTTTCATGGTGAGGGAATGTTAAATCCTGTCCGCCCGCATGGATATCAATCTGGTCACCGAGATACTTTTTCACCATTGCTGAGCATTCAATGTGCCAGCCCGGACGTCCTTTCCCCCAAGGGCTATCCCAAGAGATTTCTCCTTCTTTTGCCGCTTTCCACAATGCGAAATCAAGAGCATCTTCTTTTTTCTCGCCGACTCGGATGCGTGCACCTGATCTAAGTTCATCGATTGATTGCTGAGAAAGCTTTCCGTACCCTTCAAATGCTCTGGTTTTGAAATATACGTCACCTTCTGATTCATATGCGTAGCCCTTTTTCACGAGCTGATCTACGAATTCGATAATGGCATCCATGTTCTCCATTACTCGCGGATGAAGGTCGGCTTTTCGGCAGCCGAGCGCACCTACGTCTTCAAAGTATGCTTTAATAAAACGCTCTGAAATGGTGGGTACATCCTCACCGAGTTCATTTGCCGCTTTAATTAATTTATCGTCTACGTCTGTGAAGTTAGAGACATACTGCACATCATAGCCTTTATACTCTAAATAGTTTCGAACCGTATCGTAAACGATTGCCGGACGCGCGTTCCCGATATGAATGTAATTGTAAACCGTGGGTCCGCATACATACATTTTCACTTTTCCCTCTTCAAGAGGAACGAATGTTTCCTTCTGTCTAGTCAATGTATTATAAAGTGTGATTGTCATTTTTGATTGATCCTTTCTTTTCTGTCTTCAAGTTCTGCCTTCAGCTCTAAAATCTGCTGTTCCAAAGACTTAAAGCGGTCAGCAACTGGATCGGGCAAATCCTGATGGTTTAAATCGCGTCTTACTTTCTTGCCATTTTGTACAACGACCCGTCCAGGGATACCGACAACTGTTGAAAAATCAGGAACATCATGCAGCACTACTGAACCAGCCCCAATCTTTGAGCCTTCACCGACCGTAATAGAACCGAGCACTTTAGCACCTGTGGCTATCAATGCGTCATCTTTAATCGTTGGGTGCCTTTTTCCCTTTTCTTTCCCCGTTCCCCCGAGGGTAACCCCCTGAAAAACGGTTACGTTATTGCCGATTTCACATGTCTCCCCAATGACAACCCCCATGCCGTGGTCTATGAAAAATCTTCTCCCGATTGTAGCGCCGGGGTGGATTTCTATCCCGGTAAAAAATCGGCTTACTTGAGATATAAGGCGTGCAAGGAAATAAAATTTTCGTTTATATAAAGCATGTGCAATCCGATGCGCCCATATAGCATGTAAACCGGAATAAGTTAAAATCACTTCAAAATAGCTTCTTGCTGCGGGATCTTGATCGAACACAGTATCAATGTCTTCTTTGAGCATTCTAAAAAACACATGCTTCCCCCCGTTTCTCTATCTGATTTCCTCTACCCAATAAAAAAAGCGTCTCTGCATGTAAACATGACAGAGACGCTTTAACCGCGCGGTTCCACTCTGTTTGAAAAGCAGACTTCTGCTCTCCCAACTTCAGCCTGTAACGGCGGCGGCCGCCTTTGAATACTGGTTTCAAAAAACGTTCTTCAAAGGTCTTAAGGGCGCACTTCTAAAACCCGGCTCATGGATCTCTCTCAGCCAATGGAGATCCTTTCTGTAATGACCTAAAGCTTTATACTCTTCCCTGTCAACAATCATTTATTTAGATATTTTTTAAACGCTGAATTGCAGTCTCTTTACCGATCAATTCAATTGATTGCGGCAGTTCCGGACCGTGAGTTTGCCCTGTTACAGCAACACGAATCGGCATAAACAGTTTTTTCCCTTTATGGCCAGTTTCTTTCTGCACTGCTTTGATCGATGCTTTGATGTTATCCGGAGTGAACTCCTCAAGCTCTTCAAGCTTCGCTGCGAATGTACTGAGCACTTCAGGAACCTGTTCTTCTTCCAGAACAGCTTTCGCTTCTTGATTATACTCGATCTCATCCGTAAAGAACAAATCAGTCAGCTCAACAATTTCCGCACCGTAGCTTAATTGCTCATGATACAGGGAAATCAGTTTACGAACCCATTCTTGTTCTTCAGCAGAAAGCTCAGTGCCAACTTTGCCGGCTTTTTGCAAATGCGGAAGCGTCAATTCAACAACCTGATCAAGATCCAGCTTCTTCACATATTGGTTGTTAACCCATTTTAGCTTATGCATATCAAACAAAGCTGGTGATTTAGATAAACGATTTACATCAAAAATTTCAATAAACTGCTCTTTTGTGAAAAGCTCTTCTTCTCCAACCGGTGACCAGCCTAACAGGCCGATAAAGTTGAACAGTGCTTCTGGCAGGTAGCCAAGCTCTTTGTACTGCTCGATGAATTGAATAATGGATTCATCACGTTTACTGAGCTTTTTACGGCTTTCGTTTACGATCAGCGTCATGTGTCCGAACTGAGGAATATCCCATCCGAATGCTTGATAAATCATAATCTGTTTCGGTGTGTTAGAAATATGATCCTCACCGCGCAGCACGTGTGTCATTTTCATTAAGTAGTCATCAATCGCTACCGCGAAGTTGTAAGTCGGCGTTCCGTCCTTTTTCACAATAACAAAGTCGCCGATGCCATCTGATTCAAAAGAGATTTCGCCTTTTACGATATCATTGAAGGCGATAATTTTTCCTTCCGGCACGCGGAAACGAATACTTGGTTTTCTGCCTTCAGCGATAAATTTCTCCTGTTCTTCCTGAGTCAGGTCTCTGTGTTTTCCGGAATAACGAGGCATTTCTCCGCGGGCAATCTGTTCTTCACGCTCTTTTTCAAGCTCTTCTTCCGTACAGTAACATTTATAAGCAAGCCCTTTTTCAAGAAGCTCTTCATAGTACACTTTATAGATATCGTTACGCTCTGACTGACGGTATGGGCCGTACTCTCCTCCGACATCCACACTCTCATCCCAGTCAATACCTAGCCACTTCAGATAATTCAGCTGGCTTTGTTCTCCGCCCTCAATATTGCGCTTTTTATCTGTATCCTCAACTCGAATGATAAACTTACCGCCTTGATTGCGGGCAAATAAATAATTAAAAAGCGCCGTTCTGGCATTTCCAATATGCAAATGTCCGGTTGGACTCGGTGCATAACGGACGCGTACTTCGTTTCCCATTTTCAAATACTTCCTTTCATGTCATGTATGGCCTCAGGCAAAAATGTATGAATCTATTCTACCACCAAATAGACCCGGCATCAAAACAAGTTAGCCTTTTTGTATCAGTACTGTCGCCTGAGCCGCTATTCCTTCCGCCCGGCCTGTAAATCCAAGCTTTTCTGTCGTTGTTGCTTTTACATTTACTTGAGAAACTTCTGCCTCAAGGCCTTCAGCAATTCTTTTTCTCATATCTTCTATGTACGGCAGCATCTTCGGCTTTTGCGCTATGATGGTGCAATCAATGTTCCCAAGGACATACCCCTTCTGTTTCACGATTCCCCAGACATGCTGAAGTAATTTGAAAGAATCTGCGTCCTTGAACTCGGGATCTGTGTCAGGAAAATGCTTGCCGATGTCTCCTTCACCCACAGCTCCCAGGCAGGCGTCAGCGACAGTATGCAGCAATACGTCTGCATCAGAATGGCCAAGCAGCCCTTTTTCGTACGGGATTTCAATTCCGCCAATAATGAGAGGACGGCCCTCAACTAATTGATGCACATCAAATCCTTGTCCAATTCTAAACATGTTTATTCCCACTTTCTGATTCCATGATAGCTTCAGCTGACGTCAAATCGTCTGGCGTCGTCAGCTTAATATTTGTATAGCTGCCTTCTACAACACGGACCGAACCGCCCTCCATCTGTTCAACGAGGCTGGCGTCATCCGTCCCTAAAAATCCCTTGCGCTCGGCCTCAGCGTGAGCCTTCATCAATAAAGAAAGACGAAAAGCTTGTGGCGTTTGGACAGCCCACAAGCTTGAACGTTCAATCGTCTCACTGACTTGTAAATCTTGAACGCGTTTAATCGTATCTTTTACCGGAACAGCAAGGATGGCCGCTCCTGTCTGTTCCGCCTCTGCGATCAGTTCGTCAATTTGTTCATGTTTTATAAATGGGCGGGCACCGTCATGTACAAGGACAATCTTTTCCTGCTTTACGGCTTTCAGCCCCTTATACACACTGTGCTGACGCTCATCTCCGCCTGCAACAAGCTCAATCGATGTTTGAAACGGATAATCGGTCAGCATTTGCTGAAAGTGCTCCCGCTCCTGCTCGTTAATCACCAAGATGATTTTTTCGCACTGCCGGTGGCTGTCAAACACTCTTAACGTGTGTATGATCACCGGGTCTCCTTTCAGCTCAATGAACAGTTTATTTCTCCCTGCCTTCATCCGCTTTCCCTGACCGGCTGCAGGAATCACCACATCATAACTCATTGTTTTTTCTCCCTTTACAGCGCCTTCTCCAACAGCTTAGGCTTCGCAAAAATCATTCGTCCCGCTGCTGTCTGCAGCACACTTGTGACGAGTACATCAATATGCTTGCCGATATAATTGCGTCCTTCTTCAACGACAATCATCGTACCGTCATCCAAGTAGGCAACTCCCTGATTATGCTCTTTCCCGTCCTTAATGACCTGAACATTCATTTCCTCGCCAGGAAGCACAACAGGCTTGACCGCATTGGCAAGGTCATTAATGTTTAATACTGCTACCTTCTGAAGCTCGCACACTTTATTTAAATTAAAATCATTCGTCACAACGACCCCGGATGTCAGCTTAGCAAGTTTGACGAGCTTGCTGTCAACCTCCTGAATATCTTCAAAGTCGCCTTCGTAAATTTCAACTTCAATGTCTAATTCTTTCTGAATGCGGTTCAGGATATCAAGACCGCGGCGTCCTCTGTTTCGTTTTAAAACATCTGAAGAGTCTGCAATATGCTGCAATTCCTCAAGGACAAACTGCGGAATCACGATAACTCCCTCTAAAAAACCAGTCTGACAAATATCTGCTATTCTCCCATCAATAATAACACTAGTGTCCAAAATTTTCAGCTTCTTGTCTTGAACCTCATGTTCTTCATCAGCTGTTCCTTTTTTCTTTTGCATTCTGGCGGAAATGGAAAACAGGCTGATCAATTCATCCTTTTTCTTAAAGCCCACCTGGAAGCCGAGATAACCGAGGAAGAAAGCCAAAAATACAGGAATTATTGTGCTGAATATGCGGTAAGGTATATTGTCTAAAGGAATAACATTTACGATAAGATAAGCAATTATAAGTCCAAAAACTAAGCCAAGACTTCCAAATAACAAATCTGGAACCGGCGCTTTTAACAATGAATCCTCTATCCACTTCACCCAGTTCACAACGTATTCTGTACCCCATATACTGATGAGAAAAAAGATAATTGCTCCTATTGCCGCAGACGTATATGCGTTTGTTATTAAAGGTATGTCCTGTATATTTAACAGTACAAACAATTCAGGTATCAAAAATATACCAACAACGCCGCCAAAAATAATGAAGAACGCCTGAACTATTCGTTTTAACATACCCCCACCTCCTTTTTTAACATTTTAATTTCACAAAGTCTTATGCATCCTACGAATATCAGAATAAACAAAAACCAACATTAATATACCCGTATTCATAAGGTTTTAACCGAAATCACAGTTGTCTGTCTAAATAATGCTTCTCTTGCAGGCGTTTTAATCCTTTTTTGATTTTTTGGGCTCGTACTTCACCGATTCCCTCTACTTCATCTAATTCTTCTGCACTCGCCTCAATAATCCTTGGCAGGACTCCAAATGCTTCTACAACATTTTCAACAATCGGCATCGGAAGACGCGGTATCTTATTTAACAACCTGTATCCTCTCGGCAATACATAATCATCAAGATTAGTAGAAGCAGGGTAACCGAGAAGCTTATACACAATGGAATCATCCAGCAGATCATAACTGGACATATCCTGCAGCTCCTTCAAGAGAACAAACGGATCTTTAATCTTTTCTTTTACATAGTCCTTAATAAATAAAGCAGCCTCTTCTTCCATATCCGTAATCAGTTCAATGACTTGCAGTTTGATCAGATGTCCTTCTGTCCCCAGCTCTTTGATATACATATTAATTTCGTTTTTGATTCTCAGGACCATTTCATAACGATGCATGACAGACAAGACATCACTAAAGGTAACAAGTTCCTCAAACTCTAACGCGTTCAGTGCATTAATCGTTTTATCGAGGATTGTCTTATATTTTTCAAGTGTTTGAATGGCTTGGTTCGCCTTGGTTAAAATAAATCCTATGTCTTTTAGTGTATACTTCATGTTTTCCTGATATAACGTTATGACATTTCTTCTTTCAGAAATAGCGATTACAAGACAGCCAGTTTGCTTAGCTACTCTTTCGGCAGTTCTGTGCCGCATTCCTGTTTCTGATGAAGAAATTGTGGCATCCGGCATCAGCTGAGTATTCGCGTAGAGGATCTTTTGACCAGAATCACTTAAAATGATCGCTCCATCCATTTTAGCCAGCTCATATAAATGCGCCGGAGAAAAAGCCGTGTTTATGTGAAAGCCGCCGTCCACTACTTCTTTTACTTTATCATTATATCCAACAACAATCAGACCGCCTGTATTTGCTCTCAAGACGTTTTCCATCCCCGCTCTGAGCGGTGTACCCGGAGCAACAAACTGCAATATAGATGACAGGTCTAACTCGTGTTTCGCCCCTTTTTTCTCTTTTTCCATCTATTATCCTCCTAATGAAGTACGAAGCGCTTCTGCAACATTTGCTACTCCGATAACCTCAATCCCTTTTGGTTTTGTCCATCCATCCAGATTTGCCGCGGGTATGATCATCCGTTTAAAACCAAGCTTTGCCGCTTCTTTCACACGCTGTTCAATTCTTGAAACCCGCCGGACTTCTCCGGTTAATCCCACTTCTCCAATAAAGCAATCTGCAGGATTTGGAGGTGTGTCTCTAAAGCTTGATGCGATACTAATCGCAATGGCAAGATCAATTGCCGGTTCATCAAGCTTAACGCCGCCAGCCACTTTCAAATATGCATCCTGATTTTGCAGCAGCAGCCCTACTCTTTTTTCTAACACAGCCATTAACAGAGAAACCCTGTTATGGTCTATTCCCGTTGCCATACGCCTTGGGTTGCCAAAGCTTGTTGGCGAGATGAGCGCCTGAATTTCAACGAGAATCGGTCTAGTGCCCTCCATAGAGGCAGTGATACTCGAACCTGCGGAACCAGCAGAGCGTTCTTCTAAGAAAATTTCCGAAGGATTCAAAACCTCAGTGAGCCCCTCTTCCCGCATTTCGAAAATGCCCATTTCGTTTGTAGATCCGAAACGGTTTTTTACAGCCCGCAAAATACGGAAAGTATGGTGGCGTTCTCCTTCAAAATATAAAACAGTGTCAACCATATGCTCCAACAGTCTCGGACCTGCAATAGACCCTTCTTTCGTCACGTGCCCTACGATAAAAATCGGAATACCTTTTGTTTTTGCGATTTTCATCAGCTCAGCAGTACATTCTCTGACCTGTGACACACTGCCTGGAGCCGATGTAATATCGCTTTGGTAAACCGTTTGAATAGAGTCAACAACGACAAACGCTGGATTCATCTCTTGTATAGCAGACGAAATATACTCCATATCGGTTTCAGATAAAACATGTAGTGACGGATTATTAATGCCAAGACGGTCTGCTCGCAGCTTCGTTTGCTTTACAGATTCTTCTCCCGAAATATACAGGACACTGTTTGATGAGCCTGATAATTGAGCGGAAACCTGCAGTAATAGCGTTGACTTTCCGATACCAGGATCACCGCCAATTAAAACGAGGGAGCCTTTAACGACACCTCCGCCGAGTACTCTGTTAAACTCGCCAAGCTGGGTTTTGACGCGGGGTTCTTCTGATGTTTCGATTGATGTAATAGGTGAAGGTTTCTGTACAGTTTGAACAGAATGAGAAAAAGCCGCTCTCCGATTGGCCGGTGCTTTTTTAATCATTTCTTCCACCATTGTATTCCAAGCACCGCAGCCCGGACATTTTCCCATCCATTTTGGAGACTCGTAGCCGCAGGATTGGCAGATGAATTTCGATTTTGTTTTAGCCATATATAGTGTAAGACCTCTCCCTTGTTCTATTTCTTGATATGAAAGTGAGGCATACACTTACATGCTGTATGCCTCATTCCCGTCTTCTATATTAATTCGTTTTAGCAGTCGTTTTTACGACAAATTCGCCATCTTCTACATCAAGAACAATATGCTGTCCTTTATGAATATTTCCTCTGAGGAGTTCTTCAGATAAACGATCCTCGACATGTTTTTGGATCGCTCTTCTTAACGGACGGGCACCGTATTCCAGGTCAACGCCCTCTTCCGCGACTTTCGCTTTTGCTGCATCTGTCAATTCGATAGAAAGATCTTGTTCTTTCAAGCGTTTCGTTAATTGATCAGACATTAATGACACAATTTCAGTAAGATGTTTTTTCTCAAGTGAATGGAAGACAATGATTTCATCGATACGGTTGATGAACTCAGGTCTGAACGCTCGTTTTAATTCACCCATCACTTTGTCTTTCATGTCTTTATGATTTTGAGTTTCATCCTGAACGTTAAAGCCGACATATTTATTGCGTTTCAGCTCACTTGCTCCGACGTTTGATGTCATGATCAGAATGGTATTGCGGAAATCGACTGTGCGTCCTTTAGAATCAGTCAATCGTCCGTCTTCAAGAACTTGCAGAAGGATATTGAAGACATCAGGGTGCGCTTTCTCGATCTCATCAAGAAGCACGACAGAGTAAGGTTTTCTTCTGACTTTCTCTGTCAATTGACCGCCTTCATCATATCCCACATATCCCGGAGGTGAACCAACAAGTCTTGAAGTTGAGTGTTTTTCCATGTATTCAGACATATCAATTCTGATCATGGATTCTTCATCGCCAAAAATGGATTCAGCGAGTGCTCGTGCAAGCTCTGTTTTACCTACACCTGTAGGGCCTAAGAAAATGAATGAGCCGATTGGGCGTTTAGGATCTTTCAATCCTGCTCTCGCACGTCTGACGGCTTTTGCAACAGCTACAACTGCTTCATCCTGGCCGATGACGCGGGAATGAAGAATGTTTTCCATATTGAGAAGCTTATCAGTTTCAGTTTGGGCGATTTTAGATACAGGCACACCAGTCCAGCTGGATACAACCATCGCAATATCATCCACAGTAACCTCTGAGTTTTCCTGCCCTTGCTTCTCTTTCCATGATTTCTTCGTATCCTCTACTTGCTCGCGCAGGCGTTGTTCAGTATCACGCAAGGAAGCAGCTTTTTCAAACTCTTGGCTTTGCACTGCCGCATCCTTCTCTTTACGAACCTCATCAAGCTTCTGCTCAAGCTCTTTTAAGTTAGGAGGCGTTGTAAATGAGCGCAGTCTCACCTTTGAACCCGCTTCATCGATCAAGTCAATTGCTTTATCCGGAAGGAAGCGGTCAGAAATATATCTGTCAGAAAGCTTAACCGCAGCTTCAATGGCATCATCAGTGATAGAAACGCGGTGGTGGGCTTCGTATCTGTCACGCAGACCTTGTAAAATTTGAATACTTTCATCTACAGATGGCTGATCAACCTGAATCGGCTGAAAACGGCGTTCCAGTGCTGCATCTTTTTCAATATATTTACGGTACTCATCAAGAGTCGTTGCACCAATACATTGGAGTTCACCGCGAGCAAGTGAAGGTTTTAAAATATTAGATGCATCAATAGCACCTTCTGCTCCGCCTGCCCCGATTAATGTATGGAGCTCATCGATGAATAGAATGATATTTCCTGCCTGGCGAATTTCATCCATGACCTTCTTCAGGCGATCCTCAAATTCTCCACGGTATTTTGTGCCGGCAACAACTGTTCCCATGTCTAATGTCATCACACGTTTATCACGCAAAATTTCGGGCACTTCATTATTGATAATTTGCTGTGCCAAACCTTCTGCGATAGCCGTTTTACCTACACCTGGTTCCCCAATGAGAACAGGGTTGTTTTTCGTTCTGCGGCTTAACACTTCAATGACACGCTGGATCTCCTTGCTTCTGCCGATTACAGGGTCAAGGCTGTCTTCCTTCGCAATAGCAGTTAAGTCTCTTGCCAAGCTGTCGAGCGTAGGCGTATTCGCATTGCTGTTTGTTCCTGCCGCTGATGATCCTGTTTCATTACTTCCTAGAAGCTGGAGCACCTGCTGTCTTGCTTTATTTAAGCTGACACCGAGATTATTCAGAACTCTCGCAGCAACACCTTCTCCTTCACGAATCAGACCAAGAAGAATATGTTCTGTTCCAACATAAGAATGACCGAGTTTTCTTGCCTCATCCATTGAAAGCTCAATGACTTTTTTAGCTCTAGGAGTATAATGAATCGTTTGAGACATTTCCTGCCCGCGCCCGATCAAACTTTCTACTTCTTTCTGAATTTTATCTGAACCGAGTCCAAGCGCTTGAAGAGCTTTAGCAGCAATGCCCTCTCCTTCTCTTACCAGTCCTAATAAAATATGCTCAGTGCCAATGTTATTATGACCTAACCGAAGTGCTTCTTCCTGTGCTAGCGCCAGTACTTTTTGAGCTCGTTCTGTAAATCTTCCAAACATCATATCGATTCATCCTCCTGTCTTTTCCCATTCATTTCTAAGTGAAGCCGTTCTCTGATGAGAGCCGCTCTTCGAATGTCCCTTTCGTTCGGACGCAAAGCGCCTCCCGAGTATTGCTGTAAAAATCCTGGCTGCGTCAAAATCATAAGTTCGTTAAGTATGTTGCTTGAAAGTCCTTTTATAATGCCTAGGTCTATGCCTAACCGAACATCTGAAAGGCACTTTGCAGTTTCTTTCGATTCTATCATCCGGCAATTAGACAAGACCCCATAAGACCGATATACCCGATCCTCAAGTTCGATTTTAGAAGTTTGATAAATCGCTTCTCGGGCAGATCGTTCTTGTTCAATCAACTGAGCAGCAACACTGTTAAGATCCTCTACAATATCCTGCTCTGACTTACCAAGCGTGATCTGATTTGAAATTTGAAAGATATTCCCTACTGCTTCGCTGCCTTCCCCATAAATTCCTCTAACAACTAAGCCTAATTGATTAATTGCCGGTATAATTCGATTTATTTGCCTAGTTAAAACCAGTGCCGGCAGATGCATCATGACCGAAGCCCTTAAACCTGTACCTACGTTTGTAGGACAGCTGGTTAAGTATCCTCTTTGCTCATTGAATGCATAATCAACTTTTTCTTCAATCCAGTCGTCGACCTGGTTTGCGGCTTTCATTGCTTCTAAAAGCTGAAATCCAGGGAAAAGACACTGAATTCTAATATGGTCCTCTTCATTTAGCATGACGCTTACTTCCTCATTTTCAGAAAGCAAACAGCCGCCAAAAGGAGACTCTGTCAAATTCGGACTGATTAGATGTTTTTCAACAAGTACACGCTTCTCTAAAGGCTGTGCATCATTCATTCTAATCAAAACAAATTTGCCGATTTCGGGAATTTCTTGCTCTGAAAACTGATCTTCAAATTGCTGTATGATGGATGAGGCTTCTTCATTGGAATACCGCGTAGGGAACCGAATATGCTCAAAGTTCCTTGCTAAACGTATGCGGCTGCTGAGTACAATGTCACTTTCAGGTCCTTTCTGCTTCATCCAACTGCTTAGTGCGTCCTGAATAAAATGCTTTAGCGACATTACTCCTGTTCCTCCTCACTATCTGTACTTTTGAGTGATTGTTCTAATGAACGAATTTGATCTCTTACATGAGCTGCATTTTCAAATTCTTCTTGATGGATTAAGGATTCTAATTCCTTTTTTAGCATATCAATCTGCCGTCTGACATGAAGATTGCCGCCTATTCGTTTCGGTATCTTACCTGCATGCACAGTGTTTCCGCTGTGCACTTTACGTAGGATTGGTGTAATGTTGCTATGAAATGTTTTGTAACATTCAGAACATCCAAAACGGCCAATTTTTCTGAATTGCTGAAAAGTCATTCCGCATTTCGGACAAGCAGATATTTGCTCCGAGTGACTGAACATTTGAGTTCCTGCATTTTGAAATGAAGAATCCATGTTCAGTAAACCCGAAAGTAAATTATGAATAGAGAAACCCTGATTTGCACTTATACCATATGAATCACTATTTTCTTTGGCACATTGTTCACAAATATGAACTTCTATTTTTTCTCCGTTAACAACCTTTGTAAAGTGAAAAGTGGCTGGTCTCTCGTGGCACTCTTGACAAATCAATCTTTTCACCCGCTTATTTTAATTTTAAAGAAGTCAGCATTGCCTTCATCATTCTCGCTCTTAATTCATCACGTTCAGGTAAGTCAATGTGTAAAACTGAGCGGTCCATTACGCTGACCATCATTTTTGCTTCTCTTTCTGAAATTACCTTGTCTTCTAATAGCCTTAAAATAATGTCATCAGAGGCTGCTTGAGACAAATGGGTATTAATTTGAGAAATTATATTATTGATCAGGACAACTTCATTGTTCATTTTAATTTTAATGATTCTGATGTAACCGCCGCCCCCGCGTTTGCTCTCAACAATATATCCTCTTTCGCTTGTAAATCTGGTGTTGATGACATAATTTATTTGGGAAGGAACGCATTGAAATTTATCTGCAATTTCACTTCGTTTAATCTCTAAAATTTCCTTGCCATTTTGATCTAACACTCGTTTTAAATATTGTTCAATGATGTCAGAAATATTATGTCCCACTCAACCCCCTCCTTTACTGACTTTGACTATATTTGACTATAATCTTACTATAAGCCGTTTCTCGAGAATTTTCAACTTTCTCGCTCTATCCTTTATTATTTCCATTTTCCCGGTCCACAAAACCTGATTGCTGATTTAAAATTCGGTATAAAGTTATTATATTATACAGTTAAGTGGAATTTTATGATACCAATAAACCAAAATACAAAAAACCCAGCTCAATGAGCTGGGTTTAAGCTTGCTTGGCGGCGTCCTACTCTCACAGGGGGAAACCCCCGACTACCATCGGCGCTGAAGAGCTTAACTTCCGTGTTCGGTATGGGAACGGGTGTGACCTCTTCGCTATCGCCACCAAACAAATTGAGAGTGTTCTCTCAAAACTAGATAACAGGTGTGACATCATTCAAAAATATGGTTAAGTCCTCGATCGATTAGTATCTGTCAGCTCCATGTGTCGCCACACTTCCACCTCAGACCTATCAACCTGATCATCTTTCAGGGATCTTACTTCCTTGCGGAATGGGAAATCTCATCTTGAGGGGGGCTTCATGCTTAGATGCTTTCAGCACTTATCCCGTCCGCACATAGCTACCCAGCGATGCCCTTGGCAGAACAACTGGTACACCAGCGGTGCGTCCATCCCGGTCCTCTCGTACTAAGGACAGCTCCTCTCAAATTTCCTGCGCCCGCGACGGATAGGGACCGAACTGTCTCACGACGTTCTGAACCCAGCTCGCGTACCGCTTTAATGGGCGAACAGCCCAACCCTTGGGACCGACTACAGCCCCAGGATGCGATGAGCCGACATCGAGGTGCCAAACCTCCCCGTCGATGTGGACTCTTGGGGGAGATAAGCCTGTTATCCCCGGGGTAGCTTTTATCCGTTGAGCGATGTACCTTCCATGCGGAACCACCGGATCACTAAGCCCGACTTTCGTCCCTGCTCGACTTGTAGGTCTCGCAGTCAAGCTCCCTTGTGCCTTTACACTCTGCGAATGATTTCCAACCATTCTGAGGGAACCTTTGGGCGCCTCCGTTACCTTTTAGGAGGCGACCGCCCCAGTCAAACTGCCCACCTGACACTGTCTCCCCGCCCGATAAGGGCGGCGGGTTAGAAGGTCAATACAGCCAGGGTAGTATCCCACCGATGCCTCCACCGAAGCTGGCGCTCCGGTTTCCAAGGCTCCTACCTATCCTGTACAAGCTGTACCAACATTCAATATCAGGCTGCAGTAAAGCTCCACGGGGTCTTTCCGTCCTGTCGCGGGTAACCTGCATCTTCACAGGTACTATAATTTCACCGAGTCTCTCGTTGAGACAGTGCCCAGATCGTTGCGCCTTTCGTGCGGGTCGGAACTTACCCGACAAGGAATTTCGCTACCTTAGGACCGTTATAGTTACGTACCGCCG
The DNA here is from genome assembly GCF_019334685.1 of Bacillus sp. LJBS17. Lineage (NCBI taxonomy): Bacteria > Bacillati > Bacillota > Bacilli > Caryophanales > Bacillaceae > Bacillus > Bacillus sp. LJBS17. Next base: position 99,478 of record NZ_CP079759.1, on the reverse strand, counting down.
TTTACTGGGGCTTCAATTCGCACCTTCGCTTACGCTAAGCGCTCCTCTTAACCTTCCAGCACCGGGCAGGCGTCAGCCCCTATACTTCGCCTTACGGCTTCGCAGAGACCTGTGTTTTTGCTAAACAGTCGCCTGGGCCTATTCACTGCGGCTCTCTCGGGCTTGCACCCTAACAGAGCACCCCTTCTCCCGAAGTTACGGGGTCATTTTGCCGAGTTCCTTAACGAGAGTTCTCTCGATCACCTTAGGATTCTCTCCTCGCCTACCTGTGTCGGTTTGCGGTACGGGCACCTCTCACCTCGCTAGAGGCTTTTCTTGGCAGTGTGGAATCAGGAACTTCGCTACTATATTTCGCTCGCCATCACAGCTCAGCCTTATGGGAAACGGATTTGCCTATTTCCCAGCCTAACTGCTTGGACGCGGATATCCAATACCGCGCTTACCCTATCCTCCTGCGTCCCCCCATTGCTCAAATGGTGAGGAGGTGGTACAGGAATATCAACCTGTTGTCCATCGCCTACGCCTTTCGTACTCGGCTTAGGTCCCGACTAACCCTGAGCGGACGAGCCTTCCTCAGGAAACCTTAGGCATTCGGTGGAGGGGATTCTCACCCCTCTTTCGCTACTCATACCGGCATTCTCACTTCTAAGCGCTCCACCAGTCCTTCCGGTCTGGCTTCACAGCCCTTAGAACGCTCTCCTACCACTGTTCGAAGAACAGTCCGCAGCTTCGGTGATACGTTTAGCCCCGGTACATTTTCGGCGCAGAGTCACTCGACCAGTGAGCTATTACGCACTCTTTAAATGGTGGCTGCTTCTAAGCCAACATCCTGGTTGTCTAAGCAACTCCACATCCTTTTCCACTTAACGTATACTTTGGGACCTTAGCTGGCGGTCTGGGCTGTTTCCCTTTCGACTACGGATCTTATCACTCGCAGTCTGACTCCCAAGGATAAGTCATTGGCATTCGGAGTTTGACTGAATTCGGTAACCCGGTAGGGGCCCCTAGTCCAATCAGTGCTCTACCTCCAAGACTCTTACCTTGAGGCTAGCCCTAAAGCTATTTCGGAGAGAACCAGCTATCTCCAGGTTCGATTGGCATTTCACCCCTACCCACACCTCATCCCCGCACTTTTCAACGTGCGTGGGTTCGGGCCTCCATTCAGTGTTACCTGAACTTCACCCTGGACATGGGTAGATCACCTGGTTTCGGGTCTACGACCACGTACTCATGCGCCCTATTCAGACTCGCTTTCGCTGCGGCTCCGCATCTTCTGCTTAACCTTGCACGGGATCGTAACTCGCCGGTTCATTCTACAAAAGGCACGCCATCACCCGTTAACGGGCTCTGACTACTTGTAGGCACACGGTTTCAGGATCTCTTTCACTCCCCTTCCGGGGTGCTTTTCACCTTTCCCTCACGGTACTGGTTCACTATCGGTCACTAGGGAGTATTTAGCCTTGGGAGATGGTCCTCCCGGATTCCGACGGAATTTCACGTGTTCCGCCGTACTCAGGATCCACTCAGGAGAGAACGAAGTTTTGACTACAGGGCTGTTACCTCCTATGGCGGCCTTTCCAGACCTCTTCATCTACCTCGTTCCTTTGTAACTCCGTACAGAGTGTCCTACAACCCCAAGAGGCAAGCCTCTTGGTTTGGGCTAATCCCGTTTCGCTCGCCGCTACTCAGGGAATCGCATTTGCTTTCTCTTCCTCCGGGTACTTAGATGTTTCAGTTCCCCGGGTCTGCCTTCTCATATCCTATGAATTCAGATATGGATACCACTCCATTACGAGTGGTGGGTTTCCCCATTCGGAAATCTCCGGATCAAAGCTTGCTTACAGCTCCCCGAAGCATATCGGTGTTCGTCCCGTCCTTCATCGGCTCCTAGTGCCAAGGCATCCACCGTGCGCCCTTTCTAACTTAACCGTTAAAAAGAATCACTATGTGATATCTTGTGTTACTAATTGAATGTGATGTCTACTGTTATCTAGTTTTCAAAGAACACGTTTCGAAGGAATGATCCTTCAAAACTAAACAAGACAGGGAACGTTCTGTTTATAAGACCCAAGGTCTTATATTCCGTATAATATCCTTAGAAAGGAGGTGATCCAGCCGCACCTTCCGATACGGCTACCTTGTTACGACTTCACCCCAATCATCTGTCCCACCTTCGGCGGCTGGCTCCTAAAAGGTTACCTCACCGACTTCGGGTGTTACAAACTCTCGTGGTGTGACGGGCGGTGTGTACAAGGCCCGGGAACGTATTCACCGCGGCATGCTGATCCGCGATTACTAGCGATTCCAGCTTCACGCAGTCGAGTTGCAGACTGCGATCCGAACTGAGAACAGATTTGTGGGATTGGCTTAACCTCGCGGTTTCGCTGCCCTTTGTTCTGTCCATTGTAGCACGTGTGTAGCCCAGGTCATAAGGGGCATGATGATTTGACGTCATCCCCACCTTCCTCCGGTTTGTCACCGGCAGTCACCTTAGAGTGCCCAACTGAATGCTGGCAACTAAGATCAAGGGTTGCGCTCGTTGCGGGACTTAACCCAACATCTCACGACACGAGCTGACGACAACCATGCACCACCTGTCACTCTGCCCCCGAAGGGGACGTCCTATCTCTAGGATTGTCAGAGGATGTCAAGACCTGGTAAGGTTCTTCGCGTTGCTTCGAATTAAACCACATGCTCCACCGCTTGTGCGGGCCCCCGTCAATTCCTTTGAGTTTCAGTCTTGCGACCGTACTCCCCAGGCGGAGTGCTTAATGCGTTAGCTGCAGCACTAAGGGGCGGAAACCCCCTAACACTTAGCACTCATCGTTTACGGCGTGGACTACCAGGGTATCTAATCCTGTTCGCTCCCCACGCTTTCGCTCCTCAGCGTCAGTTACAGACCAGAGAGTCGCCTTCGCCACTGGTGTTCCTCCACATCTCTACGCATTTCACCGCTACACGTGGAATTCCACTCTCCTCTTCTGCACTCAAGTTCCCCAGTTTCCAATGACCCTCCCCGGTTGAGCCGGGGGCTTTCACATCAGACTTAAGAAACCGCCTGCGAGCCCTTTACGCCCAATAATTCCGGACAACGCTTGCCACCTACGTATTACCGCGGCTGCTGGCACGTAGTTAGCCGTGGCTTTCTGGTTAGGTACCGTCAAGGTACCGCCCTATTCGAACGGTACTTGTTCTTCCCTAACAACAGAGCTTTACGATCCGAAAACCTTCATCACTCACGCGGCGTTGCTCCGTCAGACTTTCGTCCATTGCGGAAGATTCCCTACTGCTGCCTCCCGTAGGAGTCTGGTAGTGTCTCAGTCCCAGTGTGGCCGATCACCCTCTCAGGTCGGCTACGCATCGTTGCCTTGGTGAGCCGTTACCTCACCAACTAGCTAATGCGCCGCGGGTCCATCTGTAAGTGGTAGCCGAAGCCACCTTTTATGTTTGAACCATGCGGTTCAAACAACCATCCGGTATTAGCCCCGGTTTCCCGGAGTTATCCCAGTCTTACAGGCAGGTTACCCACGTGTTACTCACCCGTCCGCCGCTAACATCAGGGAGCAAGCTCCCATCTGTCCGCTCGACTTGCATGTATTAGGCACGCCGCCAGCGTTCGTCCTGAGCCAGGATCAAACTCTCCGATAAAGTAGTTTGACTGACTACGCACATTGCTGTGCGATTTTTAAAAACTGAATTAACAGGTACGTTTTGTCTTGTTTAGTTTTCAAAGATCATTTTGTTTGTCCGCTTTGTTAAAGCAACTTTATTAGTATACAACGTCACTTCTTCAAAGTCAATAACTTTTTTAAAAAACTTTTGGTGGAGCCTAGCGGGATCGAACCGCTGACCTCCTGCGTGCAAAGCAGGCGCTCTCCCAGCTGAGCTAAGGCCCCATAAAAAATGGTCGGGAAGACAGGATTCGAACCTGCGACCCCATGGTCCCAAACCATGTGCTCTACCAAGCTGAGCTACTTCCCGATTTCCTATCTATTCTATTAAAAGATATGGCGCGCCCGAGAGGAGTCGAACCCCTAACCTTTTGATCCGTAGTCAAACGCTCTATCCAATTGAGCTACGGGCGCAAAACATAATGCCGAGGGCCGGACTTGAACCGGCACGGTAGTCACCTACCGCAGGATTTTAAGTCCTGTGTGTCTGCCAATTCCACCACCCCGGCGTGGATGGTATAGTTGGAGCGGAAGACGGGATTCGAACCCGCGACCCCCACCTTGGCAAGGTGGTGTTCTACCACTGAACTACTTCCGCAGACAGGATGTCCAGTTTTTCTAACTGTTATCCTATATAATGCGGGTGAAGGGACTTGAACCCCCACGTCATAAAGACACTAGATCCTAAGTCTAGCGCGTCTGCCAATTCCGCCACACCCGCGTAAAATGGTGAGCCATGAAGGACTCGAACCTTCGACCCTCTGATTAAAAGTCAGATGCTCTACCAACTGAGCTAATGGCTCTTCTACAAGAGACTTGAGTATTATATCATATAAAAGTGGTGCCGGCAAGAGGACTTGAACCCCCAACCTACTGATTACAAGTCAGTTGCTCTACCAATTGAGCTACACCGGCATAATGGTGGAGGATGACGGGCTCGAACCGCCGACCCTCTGCTTGTAAGGCAGATGCTCTCCCAGCTGAGCTAATCCTCCATAATTGCACTAACGTGCAATTGCTTGGCGGCGTCCTACTCTCACAGGGGGAAACCCCCGACTACCATCGGCGCTGAAGAGCTTAACTTCCGTGTTCGGTATGGGAACGGGTGTGACCTCTTCGCTATCGCCACCAAACAAATTGAGAGTGTTCTCTCAAAACTAGATAACAGGTGTGACATCATTCAAAAATATGGTTAAGTCCTCGATCGATTAGTATCTGTCAGCTCCATGTGTCGCCACACTTCCACCTCAGACCTATCAACCTGATCATCTTTCAGGGATCTTACTTCCTTGCGGAATGGGAAATCTCATCTTGAGGGGGGCTTCATGCTTAGATGCTTTCAGCACTTATCCCGTCCGCACATAGCTACCCAGCGATGCCCTTGGCAGAACAACTGGTACACCAGCGGTGCGTCCATCCCGGTCCTCTCGTACTAAGGACAGCTCCTCTCAAATTTCCTGCGCCCGCGACGGATAGGGACCGAACTGTCTCACGACGTTCTGAACCCAGCTCGCGTACCGCTTTAATGGGCGAACAGCCCAACCCTTGGGACCGACTACAGCCCCAGGATGCGATGAGCCGACATCGAGGTGCCAAACCTCCCCGTCGATGTGGACTCTTGGGGAGATAAGCCTGTTATCCCCGGGGTAGCTTTTATCCGTTGAGCGATGGCCCTTCCATGCGGAACCACCGGATCACTAAGCCCGACTTTCGTCCCTGCTCGACTTGTAGGTCTCGCAGTCAAGCTCCCTTGTGCCTTTACACTCTGCGAATGATTTCCAACCATTCTGAGGGAACCTTTGGGCGCCTCCGTTACCTTTTAGGAGGCGACCGCCCCAGTCAAACTGCCCACCTGACACTGTCTCCCCGCCCGATAAGGGCGGCGGGTTAGAAGGTCAATACAGCCAGGGTAGTATCCCACCGATGCCTCCACCGAAGCTGGCGCTCCGGTTTCCAAGGCTCCTACCTATCCTGTACAAGCTGTACCAACATTCAATATCAGGCTGCAGTAAAGCTCCACGGGGTCTTTCCGTCCTGTCGCGGGTAACCTGCATCTTCACAGGTACTATAATTTCACCGAGTCTCTCGTTGAGACAGTGCCCAGATCGTTGCGCCTTTCGTGCGGGTCGGAACTTACCCGACAAGGAATTTCGCTACCTTAGGACCGTTATAGTTACGTACGCCGTTTACTGGGGCTTCAATTCGCACCTTCGCTTACGCTAAGCGCTCCTCTTAACCTTCCAGCACCGGGCAGGCGTCAGCCCCTATACTTCGCCTTACGGCTTCGCAGAGACCTGTGTTTTTGCTAAACAGTCGCCTGGACTATTCACTGCGGCTCTCTCGGGCTTGCACCCTAACAGAGCACCCCTTCTCCCGAAGTTACGGGGTCATTTTGCCGAGTTCCTTAACGAGAGTTCTCTCGATCACCTTAGGATTCTCTCCTCGCCTACCTGTGTCGGTTTGCGGTACGGGCACCTCTCACCTCGCTAGAGGCTTTTCTTGGCAGTGTGGAATCAGGAACTTCGCTACTATATTTCGCTCGCCATCACAGCTCAGCCTTATGGGAAACGGATTTGCCTATTTCCCAGCCTAACTGCTTGGACGCGGATATCCAATACCGCGCTTACCCTATCCTCCTGCGTCCCCCCATTGCTCAAATGGTGAGGAGGTGGTACAGGAATATCAACCTGTTGTCCATCGCCTACGCCTTTCGTACCTCGGCTTAGGTCCCGACTAACCCTGAGCGGACGAGCCTTCCTCAGGAAACCTTAGGCATTCGGTGGAGGGGATTCTCACCCCTCTTTCGCTACTCATACCGGCATTCTCACTTCTAAGCGCTCCACCAGTCCTTCCGGTCTGGCTTCACAGCCCTTAGAACGCTCTCCTACCACTGTTCGAAGAACAGTCCGCAGCTTCGGTGATACGTTTAGCCCCGGTACATTTTCGGCGCAGAGTCACTCGACCAGTGAGCTATTACGCACTCTTTAAATGGTGGCTGCTTCTAAGCCAACATCCTGGTTGTCTAAGCAACTCCACATCCTTTTCCACTTAACGTATACTTTGGGACCTTAGCTGGCGGTCTGGGCTGTTTCCCTTTCGACTACGGATCTTATCACTCGCAGTCTGACTCCCAAGGATAAGTCATTGGCATTCGGAGTTTGACTGAATTCGGTAACCCGGTAGGGCTCCTAGTCCAATCAGTGCTCTACCTCCAAGACTCTTACCTTGAGGCTAGCCCTAAAGCTATTTCGGAGAGAACCAGCTATCTCCAGGTTCGATTGGCATTTCACCCCTACCCACACCTCATCCCCGCACTTTTCAACGTGCGTGGGTTCGGCCTCCATTCAGTGTTACCTGAACTTCACCCTGGACATGGGTAGATCACCTGGTTTCGGGTCTACGACCACGTACTCATGCGCCCTATTCAGACTCGCTTTCGCTGCGGCTCCGCATCTTCTGCTTAACCTTGCACGGGATCGTAACTCGCCGGTTCATTCTACAAAAGGCACGCCATCACCCGTTAACGGGCTCTGACTACTTGTAGGCACACGGTTTCAGGATCTCTTTCACTCCCCTTCCGGGGTGCTTTTCACCTTTCCCTCACGGTACTGGTTCACTATCGGTCACTAGGGAGTATTTAGCCTTGGGAGATGGTCCTCCCGGATTCCGACGGAATTTCACGTGTTCCGCCGTACTCAGGATCCACTCAGGAGAGAACGAAGTTTTGACTACAGGGCTGTTACCTCCTATGGCGGCCTTTCCAGACCTCTTCATCTACCTCGTTCCTTTGTAACTCCGTACAGAGTGTCCTACAACCCCAAGAGGCAAGCCTCTTGGTTTGGGCTAATCCCGTTTCGCTCGCCGCTACTCAGGGAATCGCATTTGCTTTCTCTTCCTCCGGGTACTTAGATGTTTCAGTTCCCCGGGTCTGCCTTCTCATATCCTATGAATTCAGATATGGATACCACTCCATTACGAGTGGTGGGTTTCCCCATTCGGAAATCTCCGGATCAAAGCTTGCTTACAGCTCCCCGAAGCATATCGGTGTTCGTCCCGTCCTTCATCGGCTCCTAGTGCCAAGGCATCCACCGTGCGCCCTTTCTAACTTAACCGTTAAAAAGAATCACTATGTGATATCTTGTGTTACTAATTGAATGTGATGTCTACTGTTATCTAGTTTTCAAAGAACACGTTTCGAAGGAATGATCCTTCAAAACTAAACAAGACAGGGAACGTTCTGTTTATAAGACCCAAGGTCTTATATTCCGTATAATATCCTTAGAAAGGAGGTGATCCAGCCGCACCTTCCGATACGGCTACCTTGTTACGACTTCACCCCAATCATCTGTCCCACCTTCGGCGGCTGGCTCCTAAAAGGTTACCTCACCGACTTCGGGTGTTACAAACTCTCGTGGTGTGACGGGCGGTGTGTACAAGGCCCGGGAACGTATTCACCGCGGCATGCTGATCCGCGATTACTAGCGATTCCAGCTTCACGCAGTCGAGTTGCAGACTGCGATCCGAACTGAGAACAGATTTGTGGGATTGGCTTAACCTCGCGGTTTCGCTGCCCTTTGTTCTGTCCATTGTAGCACGTGTGTAGCCCAGGTCATAAGGGGCATGATGATTTGACGTCATCCCCACCTTCCTCCGGTTTGTCACCGGCAGTCACCTTAGAGTGCCCAACTGAATGCTGGCAACTAAGATCAAGGGTTGCGCTCGTTGCGGGACTTAACCCAACATCTCACGACACGAGCTGACGACAACCATGCACCACCTGTCACTCTGCCCCCGAAGGGGACGTCCTATCTCTAGGATTGTCAGAGGATGTCAAGACCTGGTAAGGTTCTTCGCGTTGCTTCGAATTAAACCACATGCTCCACCGCTTGTGCGGGCCCCCGTCAATTCCTTTGAGTTTCAGTCTTGCGACCGTACTCCCCAGGCGGAGTGCTTAATGCGTTAGCTGCAGCACTAAGGGGCGGAAACCCCCTAACACTTAGCACTCATCGTTTACGGCGTGGACTACCAGGGTATCTAATCCTGTTCGCTCCCCACGCTTTCGCTCCTCAGCGTCAGTTACAGACCAGAGAGTCGCCTTCGCCACTGGTGTTCCTCCACATCTCTACGCATTTCACCGCTACACGTGGAATTCCACTCTCCTCTTCTGCACTCAAGTTCCCCAGTTTCCAATGACCCTCCCCGGTTGAGCCGGGGGCTTTCACATCAGACTTAAGAAACCGCCTGCGAGCCCTTTACGCCCAATAATTCCGGACAACGCTTGCCACCTACGTATTACCGCGGCTGCTGGCACGTAGTTAGCCGTGGCTTTCTGGTTAGGTACCGTCAAGGTACCGCCCTATTCGAACGGTACTTGTTCTTCCCTAACAACAGAGCTTTACGATCCGAAAACCTTCATCACTCACGCGGCGTTGCTCCGTCAGACTTTCGTCCATTGCGGAAGATTCCCTACTGCTGCCTCCCGTAGGAGTCTGGCAGTGTCTCAGTCCCAGTGTGGCCGATCACCCTCTCAGGTCGGCTACGCATCGTTGCCTTGGTGAGCCGTTACCTCACCAACTAGCTAATGCGCCGCGGGTCCATCTGTAAGTGGTAGCCGAAGCCACCTTTTATGTTTGAACCATGCGGTTCAAACAACCATCCGGTATTAGCCCCGGTTTCCCGGAGTTATCCCAGTCTTACAGGCAGGTTACCCACGTGTTACTCACCCGTCCGCCGCTAACATCAGGGAGCAAGCTCCCATCTGTCCGCTCGACTTGCATGTATTAGGCACGCCGCCAGCGTTCGTCCTGAGCCAGGATCAAACTCTCCGATAAAGTAGTTTGACTGACTACGCACATTGCTGTGCGATTTTTAAAAACTGAATTAACAGGTACGTTTTGTCTTGTTTAGTTTTCAAAGATCATTTTATTCACTTCGTTCAAGCGACTTTATTATTATAACTCGTTGACTCAGTGAAGTCAATAACTTTTTTTGATTTCTTTTTTTCGTTATCGCCTTGTTTAGCGGCAACGAATAATATTATACCACCTAGTAAATAATAGTGCAATAGTTTTTTTGAAGAAATACTAAGGAATTTAAAAAGAGCGGCATCCTTTCCCTATGGAGGATACCGCTCTTCTTTATTAGCGTTGTCTCATTTGCGGGAATAACAGCACATCGCGAATAGAAGGGGCATTCGTCAGCAGCATAACCAGACGGTCGATACCGATGCCTAAACCTCCTGTTGGCGGCATACCGTATTCCAGAGCTTCAACAAAGTCTTCATCCATTAAATGAGCTTCATCATTACCGGCTTCACGCTCTTTTAATTGCGCTTCAAACCGTTCTCTTTGATCAATAGGATCATTCAGCTCTGTAAACGCGTTGGCATGTTCACGGCCAACGATAAACAGCTCAAAACGGTCTGTAAAACGCGGGTCCTCAGGGTTTTTCTTAGCAAGAGGAGAAATTTCTACAGGATGCCCGTAAATAAACGTTGGCTGAATAAGCGTTTCTTCAATTTTTTGCTCGAAGAATTCGTTGATGATATGGCCTACTGTCATAGAATTTTTAATTTCTACACCATGTTCTTTTGCATATTCACGCGCCTGTTCAACAGTAACCTCTTCCCAGAAATCAACGCCGGTCGCTTCTTTGACTGCGTCAACCATATGGATTCTTTTCCACTCCGGTTTAAGGTCGATTTGCTCTTCCCCGTATTGAATCGTAGTTGTGCCAAGCACTTCTTGGGCGATATGAGCGACAAGGTTTTCAGTTAAGCTCATGATATCTTTATAGTCCGCATATGCTTCATATAACTCAATCATTGTAAATTCAGGGTTATGGCGTGTAGAGACACCTTCGTTACGGAAAACACGGCCGATTTCATATACTTTTTCTAAACCGCCGACAATTAGACGTTTTAGGTGCAGTTCGATAGCAATACGCATATAGAGTGGAATGTCTAACGCGTTGTGGTGAGTGATAAACGGACGCGCAGAAGCTCCCCCAGGAATGCTGTGCATTGTAGGTGTTTCTACTTCTAAGTATCCATGATCATCAAGGTATCTTCTCATAGCTTGAATGATCTTGCTTCGTGTAATGAACGTATGTTTGCTGTCTGGGTTTACGATAAGATCCAGGTAGCGCTGACGGTAGCGCTGCTCAACGTCTTTTAAACCATGGTATTTGTCAGGAAGCGGACGAAGCGCTTTTGTCAGCAATTCAAAGGAAGTTGCTTTAACGGACAATTCGCCTACATTTGTTTTGAAGACTTTTCCGGTTACGCCGATAAGATCACCGAGGTCAGAAGACTTGAAGATTTCATATTGGTCGTCACCGACACTGTCTTTTCTTACGTAGATTTGGATTTGGCCTTCTAAATCCTGAAGATGGGCAAAGCCGGCTTTTCCTTTGCCGCGTTTTGTCATCATGCGGCCTGCGATTGTAACTTCAATAGCTTTTTCTTCTAACTCTTCTTTGGTTAGATCTTGATATGCCGAAATAACTTCTTGAGACTGATGAGTTCTTTCAAAACGTGCGCCGAATGGATCGATGCCGTTATCTCTCAGCTGATTCATTTTATCGCGTCTGACTTGCAGCTGATCATTCAATTCTTCATGGTTATGCTCTTCTTGACTCATTGTTATCACTCCATTACAGATATTGTTTCATGAAAAAAGCAGAAAAACTGCCAGCGTAAAACTAGCAGTGAGCAGCAAATAGAGGTGAGTATTATCCTACTTTTGCATTTTGAAGCTCTTTTGCCTCAACTTCAACCGTAAATGCATCTAAAAGCTGTACAAACTCTTCTCTCGTCTCGCAATGATTGATTTCATTACGAACGTTCGCATTGCCTTTCACGCCTTTCAGATACCATGCAGCGTGCTTTCTCATTTCTCTTACCGCTACGTTTTCACCTTTTAAGTCAATCAGGCGGTCAAGATGCAGTTTGCATACGGCCATTTTTTCGCGTACTTGCGGCTCTTCTTTTAATTCACCTGTTTCAAGATACTGAACCGTACGGTAAATCATCCACGGGTTGCCCAATGCAGCGCGTCCGATCATGACCCCGTCTACTCCTGTCTCATCGAGCATACGCTTAGCATCCTGCGGTGTCTTAACATCGCCGTTTCCGATAACCGGAATCGATACTGATTGTTTAACTTCTTTGATGATATCCCAGTTTGCCGTTCCTTCGTACATCTGCACTCTCGTACGGCCGTGAAGCGCCACTGCTTTACCGCCCGCACGTTCTACAGCCTGTGCATTTTTCACTGCGAAAATGTGGTCTTCATCCCAGCCCATTCTCATTTTCACTGTAACTGGTTTATTAACAGCATCCACTACTGCAGAAACCATTTCGTAAATCTTATCAGGGTCGAGAAGCCATTTGGCTCCCGCATCGCATTTTGTAATCTTCGGCACGGGACATCCCATGTTAATATCAATGATATCAGCAGTTGTGTTTTGGTCTACAAACTTCGCCGCTTCCACAAGGGTTTCCTTTTTTCCTCCGAAAATTTGAAGGCTCAGTGGTTTCTCGCGTTCATCAATATAAAGCATACCCATTGTTCTTGCATTGTTGTAAAGGATCGCTTTGTCACTGACCATTTCAGCGCATACCAATCCGGCTCCGAATTCCTTTACAGTCAATCTGAACGCAGAGTTGCAGACACCAGCCATAGGTGCGAGCACAACCCGGTTTTTCAATTGAATATCTCCGATTTTGAACAATTTTTCTCCTCCTTTCATTTGTTCTATTTTTCTGGCGGCGCCAATTCGTCCGCACTTATATTTAAAACATCAGCTGCATCTTGAATGATGGCAGCTGACGGCAATCGGTTTCCGCGTTCAATTTCGCCGAGAATAGAAACTGATATACCTAATGCTTTTGCAAAACCTTCTTGAGTATAACCTTTCAGCTTTCTGAATGCACGAATTCGTCTACCCCAGATTTCTGCTTCCATACTCTTACACCTTCTTGGTCTGTTTCGGCGCTTGTAGCCTCTTTTTCAACCTGCTGGCAAATTTCCGCAAGCGGCGCAAGGACAAACAAACGCTCATACATTCTCGGATGCGGAACAATTAGTTGCTCTGTTTCAATATTTTCACGATTAAATAACAAAATGTCAAGGTCTGCCGTCCGCGGCCCCCATCTTAATTCCCTTGTTCTGCCTAATTCATTTTCTATCTGCTGCGTCAGTTCAAGTAGTTCAAAAGGGTTCAGTGATGTCTTGATTTCAACAGCCATATTCAAAAATTGAGCTTGATCTTCGTATCCGACCGGGTCAGTTTCGTAAATAGACGACACTTTAGTGACTGTCACCGCAGCATGCTGATGCAGTAAAGCCACTGCTTGCCTTAAATACGTTTCTCTATCTCCAATATTAGATCCAAGTGCAATATAAGCTATGTTGTTCATGACTTTTTTCTCGTAATTTCAATTGCTACTGATTTATAGTGTCCGGGAATTGGCGGGTCTGGCTTAATCACTTTCACCGTACATTGCTGAACAGGCTGAAATTTTTCGAGAACAGTGCCAGCAATACGTTCCGCCAGCGTTTCTACCAATTTTACAGGCTCCCCTTCCACGATATCTTTACATACGTGATAGAGCTCAGCATAGTTGATCGTTTGCTCAAGGTCGTCTGTTTGTCCGGCTTTGCTTAAATCCAGCTCAGCGGTTAAATCGACTTTAAACCGCTGGCCAAGTTTGTTTTCTTCTTTGAACACACCGTGATATCCGTAAAACTCCATACCTTCTACATAAACTTTATCCATGGTGCACCCCTCCCTTATTCAGCATCGCGTCCATCATTTTCGCCATTCTGGCAATTTGCTTTACATCATGGACCCTGACAATGTCACAGCCTTTTTGAATGCCGAGACACACAGTCGCGCCTGTGCCCTCAGCCCGCTCCTCAGGCGGAAGATCCAGAACACGTCCGATGAATCTTTTTCGGGAGGTTGCCAGAAGAACCGGATATCCCAATCCGCTGAAAATCTCTAGTTTGTTCATCACTGCCAAGTTATCGTGATAGGTTTTCGCGAAACCGATACCGGGATCAAGAATAATGTTCTTCTCGTCTACTCCGGCCTTAACAGCAATTTTTACACTCTCCATTAAGTCCGACAGCATATCCGGCAATAAGTCATTGTAGTTTCTTTCAGGGCGGTTATGCATGAGAACAATTGGAACATTATGATCAGCTGCAACGGAAGCCATCTTCGGATCATGTTTGGCTCCCCAAATATCATTGATAATGGATGCACCGGCTTTCACTGCTTCATCTGCGACAGAAGCCTTGTACGTGTCTACAGAAATAGGAACACCAAGCTCTTTCGTAATCCGCTCAATCACCGGAATGACTCTGGACATCTCCTCATCCTCAGATACGCACTCAGCGCCAGGCCTTGTCGATTCCCCTCCGATATCAATGATATGGGCACCATCATCGATCATCTCTTTCGCGTGCAGCAGCGCCTTGTCCAAGCTGTCATATTTTCCGCCGTCCGAGAAAGAGTCAGGCGTTACGTTTAAAATTCCCATCACCAGCGTCTTCTCTTTATATGATAAAGCGCTGGGCTTAGTGTGGATTACTTGTGTTTGATCTATTGTGTGCTGCGCCATGCTCTTCCTCCCTTTTCATACATCATGTTCTTTATTTCTTTTTTGTATAACAATTGAAGAGCGGAGGTTGCTTCTCCGCTTTGGCTTCCATAGTTTACTTCTTCTATTTTAGTAAACGGGATGATTTCAAGAACCGAGTTCGTCATCCACGCTTCGTCAGCTGTCAAGAGAGCTTCTAGCTCATATCGGCCCGTTTTGAGCTCCAGGCCGATATTCTTTGCATTTTCTATGATAAAACGTCTCGTGACGCCGTCCAGAATACCGGTATCAAGCGATGGCGTATAGATACAGCGACCTTTTCTCCAGAAGACATTAGATATGATACCCTCTGCAACAGCTCCATCCTCCGTTAAGAAAATTCCCTCGACACGCGGATCATTTCCAATTTCCCGTTTCGCATACATATTATTTAGATAATGATGAGATTTTAACCGGAACGATCCCTCTGGAGTGTTTCTCCGTATCGATAAAACCTTTCCTTCTTTTTGCAAAGGAAGACTTTCTGGTTTCAGCTGATTCACAAAGCATAAAACGGTCGGCTTATCGTACGTCTGGGCGACAAAGCCTTTATCGCTGATTCCCGCTGATATGTTCAGTCTGACGCGGGCATTGCCATCCTTGATATCATTTAGCTTAAGCAGCTTGTCCAGCATCTCAAGGATCTCATGCTTTGAAACAGTATATTCGATTTGCAGATCCTTAAGCGCGCGTTCAAGCCTTTCTATATGCCAATCAAGCAAAAACGGGCAGCCTTCGTAGAGCCTGAAGGTTTCGAAAACACCGATCCCATATAAAAACCCATGGTCAAAAGGAGAAAGAACTGCATCTTTCTCCTCCATATACCGGCCGTTCACATATATCATCACGCAATAACTTCCTTGCGATATGTCTCAATAAAATTTCTGAGCATTTCTTTCCCAAAGGAGGTCATAATAGACTCTGGGTGAAATTGCACGCCCTCTATCGGGAGGTCATTGTGGCGAATAGCCATGATTTCTCCTTCTTTCGTTTGTGCTGTTACTGTAAAACAGTTTGGCAGCGTCTCAGGTTTTACGATCAGCGAGTGGTATCGCGTCGCAACAAGGGGGTTTTTCAACCCTTCAAAAATGGTTTTGCCGTCATGCTCGATATCCGAGGTTTTCCCGTGCATAAGCCGTTCTGCCCTAACAACATCACCGCCGAACACTTGTGCGATGGACTGATGTCCGAGACATACACCGAAAATAGGAATTTTCCCTGCGAAATGTTTAATTGCTTCGAGACTGATTCCCGCCTCATCAGGGCTGCACGGTCCAGGAGATATCATCAGAAAGTCCGGAGACAGTTCTTCAATTTCTTCGATTGTGATGCTGTCATTGCGTTTCACAACCAGCTCTTCCCCAAGCTCGCCCAAATACTGTACCAAGTTGTACGTGAATGAATCGTAGTTATCAATCATTAAAATCATTTCTCCGCTCACCTCATCTAATTTTTGTCTCTTCTTTGCTCAGCTCTAATGCTCTTTGCATCGCAAAAGCTTTTTTGAATGATTCCTTGTATTCGTGCTTCGGAACAGAATCAATCACAACTCCTGCGCCGGACTGCATAAATGCCTGCCCTCCGGTTGCATAAATGGTTCGAATGACAATATTAAACTGCAGATCGTGATTATATCCAAACCACCCTATAGATCCAGTATAAAGCCCTCGGCGTGTCGGCTCAAGTTCTTCTATAATTTCCATCGTTCTTACTTTCGGTGCACCAGTAATGGTTCCTCCGGGAAACACAGCATGAATAATATCTACAGCGTCATACCCATCCTGCAGTTCACCTTGGACATTAGACACAATGTGCATCACATGCGAGTATTTTTCAATTGCCATGAATTCATTTACGCGCACAGACCCGTACCGTGATACTCTTCCCAGATCATTTCGCTCAAGATCAACCAGCATGACATGTTCCGCGCGTTCTTTTTCATTGTGTATCAATTCGTTTGCAAGCGCCTCGTCTTCTTCATTTGTTTTCCCTCTGGAACGGGTGCCCGCAATCGGTCTCGTCTCTAATAGCTTGCCCTTTTTGCTGACAAGCAGTTCAGGCGATCCGCAAATGATTTGGAAATCAGGTGTTTCTAAATACGCCATATAAGGAGAAGGATTTACTTCTCTCAAGGTTTTGTAAATTTGATATGGGTGGGCAGACAGTGACTGTGACTGCCTTATTGATAGATTGACTTGAAACACATCTCCGCTGGCAATGTATTGTTTGATTTTCTCTACAGCTTGTGAGAACCCATCCTCGGTAAATGGCGCCGCGAAGGAACCATCTGTTTCATGCTTCATCTTTCGCGAAGAGACAGCGGGAAGCTCAGTCAGCCACATCTGCTCTAACTCAGATAGCCTCACATCCGCTGTTTCATGATCAGAACCATTAACATGAGTAATCAGCCATAGAGACTCTTCTTGATGGTCATAAACTGCTATATCATCAAAAACAAGAAAATAAATATCTGGTGTTTCTAGATCATCTAATGAGAGCATTTTAAAATTTTCAATGTACCGTGCGTAATCATAGCTGAGAAACCCGATTGCCCCGCCTTGAAAGTCAGGGAACTCATGATTCGTTTCTGTTTCCAGCGTTTTAAACCAGCTGTGGAAGGCCCGTAATGGATCACCTTCTTTAAACAGCATCTCATCACCATGCTTAATTGTAGTTATTCCGTCTTTTCCTTTCACAGTCGCAATTGGATCAAGACCGGCTATACTGTATCTGCCGCCTCTTGCACTTTCGAGAAGTACATGATGTTTTCGGGATTGCGCAAGTTTCTCAAATTGTTGTAAGAATGAGTCTTTTTGAAAAGGTACTTTTTTGCCTGCCGGTCTGCGTTGTGCCATTTGTATCATTCCTCTATTTTCTTTTTTACTTGTTTTTAATTGTAAAGCAATGTTGTTAGTGAAAAAAGTGAATTTCTCTTCCAAGAATAACATTCGTCGCAGACATGGCATATTTGATGCACGAAATATAAAAAAACTCCCGGCGGACCGGGAGTTTTGGCTTTTTTTAATCGAATTGATACAGCGGCGTGCTTAGATAACGTTCGCCGTTACTTGGAATGATGGCCAATACTTTTTTGCCTTTTCCGAGTTTTTTTGCTACTTGAAGAGCAGCATAAATTGCCGCACCTGATGAGATGCCTCCGAGAATTCCTTCTTCACGTGCAGCTCTGCGGGCATATTCGAATGCTTCTTCATTCTTCACAGGAAAGATTTCATCATATACTTCAGTGTTTAAGATGTCCGGCACGAATCCAGCTCCGATTCCCTGAATTTTGTGGGGGCCTGGTTTTCCTCCTGAAAGCACTGGGGAATCTGACGGTTCAACAGCGTAAATCTTGATGGAAGGGTATGCTTCCTTCAGCACTTCACCCGCTCCCGTAATCGTTCCGCCCGTTCCGATTCCGGCTACAAATGCGTCAAGCTGGTCATCACCGAATTGCTCAACGATTTCTTTACCCGTTGTTTGGCGGTGAATTTCTGGGTTAGAAGGGTTGTTAAACTGCTGCGGCACAAAGTATCCGTGCTTTTCAGCAAGCTCTTCAGCTTTCTTAATGGCACCTTTCATGCCTTCCGCACCAGGAGTCAGCACAAGCTCAGCACCGTATGCGCGAAGAAGGTTGCGGCGCTCCATGCTCATTGTATCAGGCATAACCAAAATAGCTTTTAATCCTTTAGCAGCAGCAACCATTGCAAGCCCGATTCCAGTATTTCCGCTTGTCGGTTCAATGATTGTATCACCGGCTTTTAATTTTCCTTCTTTTTCAGCCGCTTCAATCATGGCTAAACCGATACGGTCTTTTACACTGCTTCCAGGGTTCATGTATTCAAGTTTTAGATATACATCCGCACTGTTTTCATCTGCAAGGCGATTTAATTTAACGATTGGCGTATTCCCAATTAATTCAGTAATGGAGTTTGCTACACGTACCATTCTCGACACCTCAATTTCCGACTATTTGTATTGGTATTATGTATATAATCTATCAATTTCAAAATTTTTTGTCAATCACTTAGTACTTTTTTCCCCATAAAACCAAGATACATCGGCTTCTTTCCAAAGTGTCTTAACTGTCGCTTTATCGCCTAGCTGATCCATTGCGATTTGCCGTCTGATCTGGCCCTTTACTTCATCAAATGAGAACGTTCTTGCCTTTAGTTTTTCTTTCAGCTGGATAATGGCATATCCGTTGCTGACCTTTATTGGTTCCTGAGACCATTCATCCTCTTTGATTGTTTTCGCCTCTTCAATGTATGCTGATGGAATGTTGTCTGATGCCTCTGTGACAAAACCTAAATCTCCGCCGTATGGTGATGTATATCTGTCAGTGGATCTTTCAGCAGCGACAGCTTCAAAGCTTGATCCGCCTTTCAGTTCTTTCAGGACTTCTCTCGCTTCTTCTTCATCTTTTACAACAATGTGCCGAATTCGATACGAATCATCAAACTGATATAGTTCCTTATTTTTATTATAGAATGATTTCAATTCTTTGTTTGAGATATCGATATCCCTTGTTAACAATTCCTCAAGGAGGATATTATAACGAATTTGGTCTTTCCACTCTTTCTCCGTCGTATGTTCATCTTCGTAAAAGGAATTATTGACCGCTTTAATCAGCAAAAACTCACGATCAACTTCGCTTTTGGATATTTTAAGGTTGTTTTTTTTAGCCAGCTGCTCAACAACTCGGACATTGATCATATCTTCAAGCATTGACTTACCATACTGATCTTCCATTTCTTTCAGCCATTCTTCTCTTGTCACACTCTTGCCCCCGATAGTCGCAATAGACTCACCGGATGACGATGCGCCGGCTTGGGATTTCGTCAGCGTATATGCAACAGCAATACAGCAAACCAACAGCGCCCCTAAAATAATGGTCCAGATTGTTCTTGATTTCAAACCTGCTTTCAGCCCCTTTTCTCAAATTAAAAACCCGCTAAAGAGCTTAGCGGGTAGTTTGGTCACGAAGCCCTTCCAGCTCTTCTTTTGTAAATAAGTACTTTTCATTACAAAAATGGCATACTGCTTCGGCTTGTCCATCTTCTTCTATCATATCTTGAATTTCTTTTTTGCCTAGTCCTAAAATGGCTGTTTCGAACCGTTCTTTTGAACAAGGGCAATGGAATCTGACAGGCATCGTTTCCAAAATCTCAGGTTTCTCGCCTAGGACTTCTTCTAAAATTTCTTCTGGTGTCAGCCCTTTTTGGATGAGCTTAGAAATCGGCTCTACTTGAGATAGACGCTGTTCAATTTTTGTGATTGTTTCATCATCTGTTCCCGGCATCAGCTGAATAATAAAGCCCCCTGCCGCAAGAATGGTATTGTCAGGATTCACGAGCACACCTACGCCCACTGATGAAGGAACCTGCTCAGATGACACAAGATAGTAAGTGAAATCATCGCCTAATTCTCCTGAAACGATTTCTACTTGTCCTGTGAAGAACTCGCGCAAACCTAAATCTTTTACGACACTTAACGTTCCGTTTGTTCCAACCGCACGTCTGACATCAAGCTTGCCTTGTTCATTTAAATCAAAATGAACTTGCGGGTTAGAGACATAGGCTCTGACCTCTCCTTTCGCATTGGCATCAGCTACAATAGCTCCGATCGGACCTCCGCCCTCGATTTTCACGGTCAGCTTATCATCGCCCTTCAGCATAGCGCCGAGCATAAGTGAAGCTGTCATTGTGCGGCCCAATGCAGCGGACGCTGTCGGCCACGTACCATGGCGTCTCTGC
This sequence comes from Bacillus sp. LJBS17, assembly GCF_019334685.1. Lineage (NCBI taxonomy): Bacteria > Bacillati > Bacillota > Bacilli > Caryophanales > Bacillaceae > Bacillus > Bacillus sp. LJBS17. The sequence continues at coordinate 79,403 of NZ_CP079759.1, read as the reverse complement.
CCCTCATTTACCATATCAGTCGTTCTCGCTGCATAAGCCCGAACTTTTCCGTCATACGCAAGTGCTTTTACTAAATAATCCATTACTAAACCTCCTATACACTTCCTACGCGGTTTCTTTCATAAATCAATTCCAGCCCTTTTAGGGTTAAGAATGGATCAACGATGTCTATACAATCTGATTCGTTCGCAATAAGCGGCGCCAGGCCTCCTGTCGCAATGACCTTTGGTTCCTGTTTTGCCTGCCATTTCATTCGCTTAACGATTCCTTCCACTTGGCCGACATAGCCAAATAAAATCCCAGATTGCATCGCGCTAACAGTGTTTTTTCCGATAATATTGTCGGGCCGGGTGATTTCGATACGCGGAAGCTTTGCTGCACGCGAGTAAAGCGCCTCTGTCGAAATTGTAATCCCAGGGGCAATCGCCCCGCCCATGTATTGTTTGTTTTCATCAATATAGCAGTACGTTGTGGCGGTTCCGAAATCGACAACAATTAATGGATTGCCGTACAAGTGTATCGCAGCGACAGCATTTACGATTCTGTCTGCCCCCACTTCTTTCGGATTATCATATTTTATATTTAAACCGGTTTTCATACCTGGACCAACAATTTGCGGCTCGATATGAAAGTATTTTGTGCACATTCTTTCTAACGCAAACATGATTGGCGGCACTACTGACGAAATAATAATGCCATCTATCTGTTCAAACATAAGCCCGGAGTGATCAAATAAGGAGCGCAAAATCATCCCAAACTCATCTTCTGTTTTATGCCTGCTTGTTTCTATACGCCAGTGATATTCTAATTTTCCATCATGATATACACCAAGTACAGTATTGGTGTTCCCCACATCGATAACCAGTAACAACCTCTATCACCACTTTTGAATAGTTTCTCTACTTTACTTTTTACAAACATTCTACAATACCATACACGATCAGCGGCTCATTTGTAAACAAATCGATACCAGAATTGGATGATTGTAAAAGCCGCACCTGAGCACATCATTTACATAAAAAAACTGCCAGCGTCAGCCGGCAGTTTTTTTAGAAAGAAAGCGAATTACTCTTTCGTATCGTCTTTCTTTTCTTCTGTTTTTGTCAGAATGTTTACTTTCACATCATCGTTCTTTTCATCATCTGAGAAATTACGCTCAGGTAATGTTCCATGATCGATAAGGTGTTTGATTTGTTCAGCGTCAAGCGTTTCAACTTTCAGAAGCGTTTGGGCAATCAATTCAAGCTTGTCACGATTTTCAGTCAGGATTTGTTTCGCACGCTCATAACATTCTTTGATGATGCGCTGAATTTCCTGATCAATTTCGTAAGCGATTTGATCACTGTAGTTCTGTTCGTTGTTGAAATCACGGCCTAAGAATACCTGACCGCCCTGAGACTGTCCAAATTGCAACGGTCCCAGTTTTTCTGACATACCGAATTCCGTAACCATTCGTCTTGCAATATTCGTCGCACGCTGGAAGTCATTGTGCGCCCCTGTGCTGACTTCACCGAAGATAATCTCTTCAGCAACACGTCCGCCCAAGAGGCCGACAATTTTATCAAGCAGCTCCGGCTTTGTTTGGAAATAACGGTCTTCTCTTGGCAGCATAACAGCATAACCGCCAGCCTGGCCCCGAGGAACAATCGTTACTTTATGAACCATATCTGCCTCATCTAAAACGAGACCGATAACGGTGTGTCCGCCTTCGTGATAAGCCACGATATTGCGTTCTTTCTTGGAGATAACGCGGCTCTTCTTAGCGGGTCCGGCAATTACACGGTCCGTCGCTTCGTCAATATCACGCGCATCGATTTTTTTCTTGTTTTGACGAGCCGCTACAAGCGCAGCTTCATTCAAGAGGTTTTCTAAGTCAGCGCCCGAGAAGCCTGGTGTTCTCATGGCAATTGATTTTAGGTTAACCGTTTCATCCAGCGGTTTGTTTCTCGCATGGACTTTCAATACAGCTTCACGGCCAATGACATCTGGACGGTCCACTGTAATTTGACGGTCAAAACGTCCCGGACGAAGTAAGGCTGGGTCCAAGATGTCCGCACGGTTCGTCGCAGCAATGATGATAATTCCTTCATTAGCGCTGAATCCGTCCATTTCAACAAGCAATTGGTTTAGCGTCTGTTCACGTTCATCGTGTCCACCGCCGAGACCAGCGCCACGTTGGCGTCCGACTGCGTCAATTTCATCAATGAAGATCAAACAAGGCGCATTCTTTTTCGCATTTTCAAACAAGTCACGCACACGGGAAGCACCGACCCCTACAAACATTTCAACGAAATCAGATCCGCTGATGCTGAAGAAAGGTACGCCGGCTTCTCCTGCACAAGCCTTGGCAAGCAATGTTTTACCGGTACCCGGAGGTCCGACTAAAAGCACGCCTTTCGGTATTCTGGCGCCGAGCTCGGCAAACTTGCGGGGATCTTTCAGAAACTCAACAACTTCAACAAGTTCTTGCTTTTCTTCGTCAGCCCCTGCAACGTCTTTAAATTTGACGCGTTTCTTTTCCTCTGTATACAGCTTCGCTTTACTCTTGCCAAAGTTCATGACACGGCTGCCGCCGCCTTGAGCCTGATTGAGCAGGAAGAAAAACAGAATAAAGATAATGACAAATGGGATGATGGTCGTCAGGAACGTCACCCATCCGCTTGTTTCTTGCGCGGGCTCAACCTTTACGTCTGTCTTTTTCAAAGCGTTAAATATCTGGTCTGCTCCCTTTCCTTCAGGAACATGAGTCAAAAAGTATTGATCTTTGTCGTAGTTTTTCAGCTGCCCTTTTACCTCATAAACACCTCTGACAGGCTGAACCGATACGCTATCAACTTTCCCGTCATCCAGGTTTTTGATGAACGTACTGTACGACATATTTTCTGTTTTCGGATTTGAGGTCTGGAAGTAGCTCACAACCCCGATTACTACTAATAAAATAAGTAAATAAAAAATGGTATTACGGAAGACCCGATTCATTCCTTACCTCCTCCCACAGTAAGCACAACTATGTTCAATAGTACCATAGAAAATCATTCCAATACAAACAATAACCATCTCGGAAGCAGGCTGCCGATCAGCTTTCATAAACTGCCGGTTTTAACACTCCGATATAAGGCAGATTGCGATAGCGCTCAGCATAATCAAGTCCGTAACCCACTACAAACGCGTCAGGAACTTCAAAACCGACAAAGTCTGCTTTGATGTCCGCTTTTCTTCCGCTCGGTTTATCCAAAAGGGTAACAATCTTAATTGATTTTGCTTTACGGTATCGGAAGAGCTCTACGAGATAACTTAAGGTTAACCCACTGTCGATGATATCTTCAATAATTAAGATGTCCCGGCCCTCTACAGATGTATCCAAATCTTTAATGATTTTTACTTCTCCAGAAGAAACCGTAGAATTTCCGTAGCTTGATACATCCATGAAATCCATTTCCAAATATGTATCAATATGCTTGATAAGATCCGCCATAAAAGGAAGTGCTCCTTTTAACACACCGATTGCCAACGGAAATGTATCTTGATACTCGCTCGTTAATTCTGCACCTAACTCTTTTACTTTCTTTTGTATCTCTTCCTCTGAGATCAGTACTTTCTCGATATCATGTTTCATCATGATTTTGCTTGCCCCCTACACTTTTCATGCTGTCTATATTGTAATACAATGCGGTCGCTGTTTGGAATCACAAGATCTTCAAAAATTGATTTTTTCAAGCCAGGTATCCAGATAATTTCACCGCTTGCGTCCGTCACAATCGGCCAGTTGTCTCTTTCTTGGAGAGGCAGTTTCTTATCAATAAATATATCCTTTACCTTTTTTGAGCCGTTCATCCCTTTTAGTTTGATCCGGTCTCCAGCTTTTCTCGTCCGGATTGTTAAGGGAAACCGCACCTTTTTTTCACTTGTGATAAAAACAGCATTCCCATGTTCTTCAGGCGAGTCCGCATAATGCTTTGCCTCTATCAGATATCCATTAGGGAGTACTGCCGTTTCATCAGCAGCTCCGCTAATTTGGTATTCAAAGGGAACATTTTTGCACTGCCATTGTTCAAATGTAAACAAACATGTCTGATATGATTTGACCACCTTCAGTCCTTTCGGAAAGTCCAGTACTCCTGAAGGACTGCCATTTTCCGCCCAATCGAGAAACTGCTGAATGTGATGGGCTGAAAAGGATGATGGAACGTTTTCATAAAGATAGTTTAATATTAGTTGAACTCCTCTTCTTTGTAAAGGCATCGGGAGGGCAAGCAATTGAGAGGAATTGATTTCAACTGATGTATTAGACTGGCTTGTGATTACTTTATTCATTTCATCTTTCGTTAATGACTGTAAGAATTGCTCATCTTCCGTCAGTGCTTCACTCACTTTCTGAAACCTTTTATGCACATCCGGAGATTCCTGCTTCAAAAACGGGAGCACTGTTTTTCTGAATCTGTTTCTTGTGTAGTCATCTTTGGCGTTGCTTTCATCCGTCCGGTAGCTCAAGCCGTTTTCACGGCAATAGTGAAGGATCTCTTCCTTTGTAATGGGTAAGAACGGCCTGATGATCCGCCCCGTCCCAAAACGTCTAACCGGCTGCATTCCCGCAAGTCCCGTTCCGAGCGTACCCTTAGCCAGTTTCATAAGCATTGTTTCAACCTGGTCATCACCATGATGCGCAAGAGCCAGATAGTCCGCTTGGTGCTTCGACATGATTTCCTCAAAAAACTGGTAGCGGCAATCGCGTGCTGCAGCCTGCTTATTGAGTCCTTTTTCCTGTGCATATGCGGTTACATTGATTTGAGCCGTTTCGCACACGAGCTGTTCAGCTTTACAATAAGCTTGGACAAAACGCATGTCCTCCTCGGATTCCGCACCTCTGAACCGATGGTCAACGTGAGCTGCAATAACATTCGCTGAACGGCCGCATAACGTATGCAACGCGTGAAGAAGAGCCATTGAGTCCGGACCGCCGGAAACGCCTACAATGATTGTCGCCCCTTTTAACGTCAGATTGTGTTTGTTTAAAAAATCTTTGACACTTTTCACAATGTCCTCCTCACAATGAGCAGGTATTTTAAAGATATTCATATCCTAACACTTTCAACCCCTCCAAGCAAAGAAGAAGCATAGGCTCTGCAGTTTGCGCCATTCAGATTAAGAAAAAGATAATATAGGCGAAATAAAGCGCTAAAACACTGATCACGATAAGCGTTGTTTCAAATAACCCCCCCGACTTAGCCGGTTTCTGTTTTGGGGTATATCGCGTCTTCGTTATTTTTCCTTGGCGCGGTATTTGCTGTCTTTGTCGTGTGGCAGGCTGCGGTGATGCTTTTATAGGCTGTTTTCTTTGTGATGCTTTTTGCCCCGCGTCTAGCATATCCTTTTTCATTTCATCTGCGGATTGATAATCTCCGTTCAAGGCTGAAAAAAGTGCTTTTTTATACTTTTGAAGCAGCGGGTTTCCTTCGATGAGAGACCTAAGCTGTTCTTTGGGCTGGTTCGTTTTCTTAAATTCTTTTTTATGCACACTGTTGATCATAATCATGGCAACTGCGAACAGATCATAGGATGGCTCTGCCTTTCTTGTTCCATACCCCCAATAGCCTCTGTCATAAAACTCCGTATACTCTTTTATCGCCCGGCCTTCCTTTGTCGTGCCGCCCACATCAATGCAGCGGATCCTTGCGGGCGGACCAGTTACGATCAGATTATCAGGTTTAAGATCGCCGAATATCCATCCTTGCTGGTGAAGCACCGATAAGCTGGATAACAGCTGAATCATTAATACAGGTATCCACTCTGCTCCTTTATCACTGACATACTTCAAAAGCAGCGGCCCTTTTATGTATTCCATTGCATAAAATGAAACTTTCGTATTGGCACTGGGAATATAGGCATCATCCGTATCAAAAAAAGAAGGCCCCATCGTAACGGACTGGGCCTTTGAGAAAGATTTCAAGACATTCACTTCAGAAGTAATAGACAGGCTGTCATCACTCACCTTTAAGGCAACATGTCCATCTGATGTATCTGCCAAATACACAATTCCATTGGCCCCTTTACCAAGCTGTTTACGCAATGTATAAGTGTTTTCATTCCACTTGCCTTTGATTGTCGTACCCGGCTTGAGGCTACATGCCAAACTCGTCAAAGCGTCGTTCATCATCTGCCAGCATGCCCCTTCTTGAGCGTATTTTTTCAAACTGCAGTGTCGCTTCACGAATCGCCGGACCTGTCGGCGTGATGCCGCCTGTCGAAAGCTTTGCAAAGAGTGTGGAAAGAGATTGCAGCTTCGGTGTCCAGTTCAGCACAAGCTCGACCTCTTGTTTTTTCCCGGGAAATATACACATCGCAAATTCGTTATTCCCGATTCGGGAATTGAGGCTTACAGACAAATCAATCAGCGCCTCTTTTACTGTTGGAAGCTTTGGCGCCATACTTGCACTTGTATCAACAAGAACCAAAACCTGAAGATGCACCGTTTCTCCAAGCTCGTCTACCACTTCCATGACTTCGCCGCGTTTTTCCGGAGAAAGCTCTTCCATTTCCACATTCTTTCCGAGAATCTGTTTCAGTTCTTGATTGACTACACCTTGTAAGGTTTGCGTCATCGCTTTTTTTGTTACCATTTGAACAGTTTGTGAAAGCTGAGATGCATAAACGACTTGGTGCACGCCTCCTCCGGCAAGTGCAATCCCTTCGACTTCCTTCATTGCCTCAGGGTCAATTTGATTTTCTTCCATTATACCAATGACATTTACCGTAATCCCCTGCTCTTTAGCAAAAGCAGCCATTGCAAGCGGGTCTTCCCCATGGTTTGAGCAGCCATCCGTTATCAGCAAAATTTGATTTAAATGTCCGTTGTTCACATTCATTCCTCCTGGAGAATACGAGGATTCTCAGATTCATATATTCCCATCTTCGCCAGAAGAAATTTGATTTATACGGAAGCGTTATGAAATTTCTTGTTTGTTTTGAAAGATTGCCGGAACAGGAATGGATGCCCACTTCGGTGTATTGTGATCAATCCGGACAACAACAACAGTCATATCGTCCTCAATTTGGCCGGATCTTGTGCGGATGACTTCTTCCATAAGCAAATCGGCAATCTCCTGCGGGTCATTTGTTTTCAACCCTTTCATTTTACGTTTCATCCATAAGTCGTGATTTTCCACATGCTTAGGCCCCTCAAAAATGCCATCACTCATCATAATTAAGAGGTCACCCGCTTTCAGCTGTTCACTCACAACCTCCACATCAAATTCATTAATAATACCGATTGGCAGATTGCTCGCTTGAACTTTCATGACCTGGTCACCCCGTTTGATAAAGCTAGGCGTCGATCCAACCTTCAAAAATTTACAACTGGCATCTTGAAGATCGATAATAGATAGGTCAAGCGTGGAATATATTTCATCAGTTGTCCTTAGAGACAGTATGCTGTTGATCGTTTTAATTGCTATTTTTTCATCAATGCCCGATTCAAGGATTTTTTCAAGAAGCTTGATCGTTTCATTGCTTTCAAAGTGCGCTCTTGCGCCATTGCCCATTCCGTCACTGATTGCTGCAGCATATTTTCTGGCTCCAAGCTCCATCATGCTGTAGCTGTCACCGGAGACAAGGCCGCCGCCCTTCGCAGCGTGAGCAGCTCCCGTGGACACCCTGTATGATTTTGTTGATCCAAAGGCGACATGGCTGTATCCATTCGGATGCGGAGAGTGCTGTTCGGCTTTCACAAGAATTTGTTCTTCCAGAATGTCAGAAAGCATAGGAGCAATGATTTTTTCACTTTCTCCATGTCCGCTGAACGGAATGGTCATTTCAATATCGATATTTCCTTGTTCAAGACTATAGATCTCGACATGCTGAATCTCAATTCCGAAATGCTGAAGCGCTTCTATGATTTGCTCTTCCTGCAGAAAGTGCTGTTCTCGCTCTCTTTTTATTTCCCGAGAAAAGTCGGCCATAACCTCAGAAACGCCTAAAAGCTGTTCAGCAACAAGGCGCCTGCTGTCTTGGACTTTTTTCTTGAGTGTCAAATGGGCATGATGATGTGCGAGCTCATCCTCAATCAGCTCTTCAACCTGCTTGGATTTAGAACAATGCTGTTGAAACTCTTTTTTCAGCCTTCGGTTTGATGCATATTCTTTTTCCTCTGTTTCAAGCATAACTTGTTTCATTAAGTCATATGTTTTATCAAAGTTCTGTACCCAGCACCTGTTTTTCTTGTAGCACGTCTGGCAGGAATGCTCCGTGATTTTGCTTAAGAACAGATCAACTTCGCTGTCATCTGTCTGTTCGTCTGATGCTTGATAAAAGGTTGCAAAGCTTTCAGACAGCGCGTGAAATACATTGGAGAACTGGTCTACCTTCTGAGCAGTGACATCACGGATTTTTCTAGCGTATTGCTGTTGCTCTTGAAGATGCTCGACAGTTCCCGGAATATATCTCGCCACTTTCCTTGTAATAGATTGAGGTGTGAGCAAAAACAGGCCGACTGCGATTAATGACTCATAGAGCGTTGTCATCAGACCGGCAGAGCCTTCACCATATAAAGATATAAGAAGTGAACCAACGATAAGACCGATTGCTGCACCCGCTTTTTTCCCTTCCTTCAGCAAACCGCCCAATAAACCGGAAAAAGCAAGCAGACTCATTTGATATAGGTTTCCGATATTCGCCAAGCCAAGAATCAGGCCGGTCACAACACCAACCGTACAGCCGATGCTTGCTCCGCCAATAAAGGAAAAACTCAATACAACATAACGAGCCAATATATGTTCTGCCTGCATCCCTTGGTAGGACAAACCGGCCAGCCCCGTTAAAACAGAGGCAATAAGAATCATAAAGCAAATGATTTCCTCTATTTTTAATGATTGTTTCACTTTTTTCACAGTAAAAATCGGAAGGCTCTGAAGGAAAATCAGTGTTAAGATAAACGATAGTCCAGCCTCAACGATAGCCATTACATAATCATAGGTTGTAAATAAGCCATTTTGGGCATAAACAAACCCGGCTCTTGCTGCAGCCATCGAGAAGAACACGACAATCGGGAGCGCTTTAACACGATCGTCGGTAATGAAGGTAGCCACTTTAGAAAATACGAAGAATGCCAGCAATGCCGCCAGTATGAGCAATGAGTGCTTTGGAGATATGGTCAGCGCACCTGCAAGCACAGCCAAAACCGCATAAAACGCTTTGTCTCTTCTGATAAGAAGCATCGCTCCAAAGAAAGGAAGTGCGAAAGGAAGCACCTCGGATAATATGAAAGCCCGTCCAAGCAAAAATCCGATGACAACATAAATGAATCCTTTATAGAAAAACAGTGAATGCAAATGATGAGTCACCAGCTTCGTGCCCCTGTTAAAAAACGATTGGAGTTTTTCCAAAGCTTGTCCCGCCATTGGCCCGTTCACTCTTCTTTCTGCTTTTTCCATTCCTCTCATCTCCCACCTGTTATATTCGTTGCCTGTCATTATAGCGAAAGCACAGATAGGATTTTGTCAAAAGAAGGTAACAATACCAAAGAAATCTTCGACGGTTTCTGCCTTGATATTCGTTTATGAAAAGAATTTCCGGAATGTTGTCTAAAAATGAAAAAAATCGGCTTCTGCAAGAGAAACCGATTTTTTAGGATGACCCGTACGGGATTCGAACCCGTGTTACCGCCGTGAAAGGGCGGTGTCTTAACCGCTTGACCAACGGGCCAAACAAATATGGTAGCGGCGGAGGGGATCGAACCCCCGACCTCACGGGTATGAACCGTACGCTCTAGCCAGCTGAGCTACACCGCCATATTGTTTTGTGCTTCTAAGCACAAGTTATATAATACAAAGGTTTGTCTCTTTCGTCAACAGAAACTTTAATGTTGTAATTTTCTGACTCTTAAAGAGGATGAGGATAATAAAAAAGCACCCGTCGGGATGAACGGATGCTTCATTTATTTTATAGAAAGCAGCAAGTTATCCTCTTCTTGCTCCGCGCCCTCCACGTTTTGATTCCGTATTGCGTTTTAAAGATGACAAGCGATCTTCGCTGTCTTTTAAAAACTTATTCATTTTCTGTTCAAAAGATTCTTTCGGACGGAAATCATTTCTAGGTCTGGCTTGCGGACGGTCTTTAGCTTTTTTAATAGATAAACCAATTTTCCCGTCTTTTTCAACGTTGATGACTTTCACTTCAACTTGGTCGCCGACTTTTAAGTGGTCGTTAATGTCTTTGACATAATTATCAGCTACCTCACTAATGTGAACGAGACCGGTTGAGCCTCCAGGCAATTCAACAAATGCTCCAAAATTTGTAATACCTGTAATTTTCCCTTGCAACTTGCTGCCAACTTCAATCGACATAAAAAAAGTGCTCCTCCTTAGGCTTATAAAAAGATCGTTTGCTTAATTATACCTAAATAAAAATTTAAGTGTCAACAAGGCTACTTGCTCTTCTTCTCCACATTGAAGATAATTTCTCCGTCTCCAGACATGAATAAGTCCCTTCTGGCAAGCTCTGTGACGTAATCCTCATCCTTCAATTTGGATATTTCTTCTTTTAAATCCGTTTGTTTTGTCTTTAAACTTTTCAGTTCTTTTTCAAGCTGTTCTTTCTTTTCTTCTTTTGCACTAAGGGAAGATGTTTGAGACCAGACAGAGCTTGCCAGCACAATTGCCGTCAGGAATACTAGGGCGCCGAATACAGTTAACCGTCTGTACAGCCCTTTGCGTCTTCGTTTCTTCAGCTGATTTTGCCGTTCTACTTGTTCTTTATAGTCGTTTTGTATTTCAGTTATCGTTCGTTCCCTGGAAAAATTCAAACCAGACGGTCCTCCTTTCATTTCTTCAAAAACCGTGTAATGGTCGTTCTTATGGTTATCAATAGTTTCTTCTTCTTTTTGAGAAATCCTGCACCTTTTTCAAAATAACGTCTAAAAGTTAGACGCATTTTCACAGGAAGAAGTTTCAAACATTGTTTCGCGATAAAACGGATCGGAAAACACAGAACCATGACTATTTTATATAGACACAGCAGGAGAAAACCTATCAGGCTGTATGTTTTCTTGAATAAAAATGCCGCCAGCCAGATGATCGCTCCGCATGTCCATACAATAGGACGAAATAACACGTGCTGAATGAGTTTTTTGAAGAATTGATAAACAGAAACAACAAGGTAAATGAAGAATTTCAGTATTTTTATATAGATTCGTTTGCAAAGGCTCTGATACGTCGCAACGCCCAGCAGAACCGCTAAAAAGATGTAAATCCTGAATTCTCCCTCATTTACATGAAGCAAGACATAAAAGAAAAGCAGCCCTTGCACAATCCAGAAAAGAATATCATGAATAAATAATAGCCATCTGGCTGTTTTGGCACGAATGACAAAGAGCCGGTATGTATCAAGCGAAGCACCAAGCCAGAGACCCATACCGGACATCGCCAGCATTGTATAGAATTGTGTCGTCAGCGTCATTTAAACAACTTGCTAAAAAACCCTTTAGCTTTATCCCCTTGTTGTTCGTCTAAGTACACTAAATCAAATACCCTGCCTTTAATCGAAACAATCCCTTTTTCCACATCAAGATTTTTCATCTGCAGGTTTTGGCCTCTGACGGAGAGCATTCCCATCACCGTTTCCAGCAGGAATTCTTCGTTATCAAAACTCTCCACATGCTTAACCCCAGAAATATCTAAATGCTTCCGGCCTTTCATTGTCACATCATGCTGTTCCGGAACAGACGAAGAACCTTTTTGATCATAATATGAATTCATCTATTCAGCCCCCATATCCTCGATACTTTTAGCATTATTACTGCATTGTATGAGGTAGGGGATTTTTTTAGAACAAGCCTATTCGCCGAGTTTTTCTTCTTTTAGAATCGTGTACATGTTTGCAGCTTCTTCTTTTTTCGTCGTGTCTTTCAATTCATTAACTTGAACCGTTACAAGCTTTTGGCCGAAGCGGACCGTTAGTTCATCTCCCGGTTTTACGTCAGAGCTTGCTTTAGCTTGGTTTCCGTTAATAGAGATGCGTCCTTGGTCAGCTACTTCCTTCGCTAGTGTACGCCGTTTGATCAGCCGTGATACTTTCAAAAATTTATCTAATCTCATATCTATGATCTCCTCTCAGTTTCTTTTGCTTCATTCCACAGTTTGTCCATGTCCTCAAGGGACATATCAGCCAACTCGACTCCCTTTTCCTTCGCTGTTTCCTCAATGTACGAGAAGCGTCTCCGGAATTTGTCATTAGTCATGGTCAGCGCTTCCTCTGGCTCTATTTTGTAGAAGCGGGCTACATTCACCAGCGCGAACAAAATGTCGCCAAACTCAGCTTTAAGATTGTGTTCGTGAGGAGCTTCAGAAACCTCAGAAGAAAATTCCTTCATTTCCTCACTTACCTTTTCCCATATATCGCTGACGTCTTCCCAGTCAAAACCGACCTTCGCTGCTTTTTTCTGCAATTTAGCAGCTTTCGAAAGAGCTGGAAGGGTTTTCTGTACGCTGTCTAGTAACGATGATTCAGATGTATTTTTTTCGGCCTTTTTTATATCTTCCCAATTGGCCAAAACATCGTTTTCATCCTGAACCTTAACATCTTTAAACACATGGGGATGTCTTCGGACCATTTTTTCACTGATTCCTTTTATGACATCATCAATTGTGAAATAACCTTCATCTTCACCAATTTGCGCGTGAAGCAAGACCTGAAGCAAAACGTCGCCAAGCTCTTCGATCATATGGTCTGTGTCTTCTTCGTCAATAGCTTCGAGAAGCTCATAACATTCTTCAATCATGTACTGTTTTAATGACTGATGCGTCTGCTTTTTATCCCACGGACATCCATTAGGTCCGCGAAGCTCTCTGATGATGCTTCGGAACGTGGAGAATTCGTGATAAAGCTGCTTCTCTTCTTTAATCGGCGGAATATACACACTTGTTAAGTTGTTCAAGGCGACATTGCGGTCCAGCTCAAATAATGGCACTGTCTTGATCTCCTCGCCACGGCTGCCTGCTGCAGTCACAATGACGACCTCATAATCATCAGGCAGCTTCTCCATCAATGTCAGCTTGACTTCAGAAGCCGTCATTTGGTCGTAAACCTGACATATGATCAGATGATGTCTGAGCTCAAGCTCCTCTGCGGACAATGTGCCGGCATCCACAAATTGAAAACCTTCAATCGGGTCAATTTGCAAGGCATTGAATGTGGCATCAAGGAAACTTTGTCCACCCGCGGCTTTCACTTGAACGTTTTCCTTTTCCTGCCGCTCCGTCAGCAGCTGAACTGTTTTTTCTGCGACAAAAGGGTGTCCCGGCACAGCATAAACCACGTCCTCACGCCGCGCCGCTTCAAAGAGGATATCAGCAATTTCTTCATATACCGCCTCAAACTGATCATGTTTCTCATATATATCATCAAAGAAACGGATGTTCTTCGTTTCTTTTTCAAGCTCCTCAATTAAAGGATGATCCTTGGTTCTGACATACAGCGTATCTGCCTTCGTCAGCAGCTTGTGTATACCAATTGTCAACTGGTCCATGTCTCCGGCACCAAGTCCCACGACTGTAATTTTACCCGCCATTTTGTTCTCTCCTTCTCATGAATTTGCTTAACTTGCTGCCGAATGGCACACTGTTCAGCTCTTCATCTGTAAATATTCCCAATCTCATCATACAATAAATAAACACCGCGCCACCAATTGCAACAGCAGAAAGACTCTCAATCACAGCAACTCCTCTTCCTGTTGCAGGAAACAAGAAAGTCCATAGACGCGTATACGCAAGCAAAACAGCTGACATCAAAAGAGCAGATCCAATAATCGGAATCAAAACGCCGCTAAGCTTATCGAGCCATTCCTTTTGCCGAAGCTGATACAAGTTAAGGCCGGCGACAGCCGCAAAGGAAGCCGCTGTCGCAAGCGATGCGCCTTCAATCCCATAGCGCGGAACCAAAAGTGTGTTTAACACCCATTTCACTGCAACACCCGCGCCCACCGCTATCGCAGGAAAAACTGTGTATCCCGCTCCCTGTAAGACTGCCGCTGCCGTTACCGCCAAGGATGCAAACAAAATGGAGCAGCTAAATACTTGTAACGCACCTGTCCCTTCTCCATTTTGAAACAGCATGATATTTACCGGCTTTAGAATGCAAATCAACCCAGCCGATGCGCCTGTACCGAGCACAAGGCATAGTTTCAAAGATGACGTGATTTTTTCTTTCATGATCTTCAGCTCTTTGTTTTTTACAGCCATAGAAATATACGGAACGAGTGACGTCGCAATGCTTACGGCAAAAACTGAACCGAGCTGCAACAAGGGTTGTCCCCGATCATAGATCCCCTTTAGGCGTTTTGCTTCTTCGCTTGCCTCACCACCCGAAAGCAATGCATATAAATTCAAAGCATCAACAAGCTGGATAAACAAAAGTAGCAAACTGCTTACACAAATTGTAACCGAATATAAAAGCAGTTTTTTCGTCAATTCTTTTGTTGTGATGACATTTTCGTTTTGCCTATCCGTTTGGTTGTCTCTTTTCGTTTTGAACCAAAAAAACCCCAGTATTATCAATGCAACCAAACTTCCGGCAAGAGAGCCTGAAGCGGCTGCCGCTCCCGCAGTATAAAGCGAGGCTCCCTTTTTCACGAGCCAAAATGATAAACCCAAGAGCACTGCAACACGCAGAAACTGCTCTGTCATCTGTGATAAGGCTGAAGGGAGCATTTCGTGCCGCCCCTGAAAACCGCCTCTAAGCAACGCGACAAATGGGAACAGCAGAAACGCGCATGCGGCCACTTGAATTAACACGGCTAGATGCGAATCCCCCATAAAGAGTGCAATAGGAACAGCACCCAGATATAAACAAAGAAATAATAAAATACCGATTAAAGACAAAAATAACGCTGATATTTTTAATATAGTGTGATGATTTTTTTCACTATAATCATTCATCAGCTTTGAAATAATGACTGGAAATCCTGATGTGGACAGCATGACCGCAATACCAAGAAAGGGATATACCTGCTGATATATATAAAATCCAACATCGCCGACAATGTTTTGAAACGGGACTCTGTAAACAGCGCTTAAAATTTTTGTGATGACGCCTGCCAGAATTAAAACAAAAGCCCCCTGCCAAATCCAATGCCGTTTAACGCCTATTGAATCGTCCATCCAAAAGCTCCTTCCCAACGTCAGGGGCAATACGGTTCACGTATTACCGCGGCACAAATAAAAACGAGGTTATTATACCACATCCCAACCCTTGGATTCCTTTTTCGTCACGCATGAAAAAGAACAGCGTCCCAAGGAGAGCTGTTCTTTACATACCTATTTTCGAAGAAAGGAATAAGACCTACTGTTCCATTTGACGAGCCAAAAATCCAGCTGCTGTTTCAACGGCTTTATGCTCTACTTCGCCCATTGTCTGATCTTTTGAAAAGATTACCACAGCACCTATCGGATCACCGTTCGCCACAATTGGGCCGACAGTATAAGAATTCATGTCCTCATCAATTCCATTCACAAGCTGTACTGATTTCGCATCACTCTCAAGCACGGAGCTGCGCTGATCCATTGTTCTTTCCAGCATTTCGCTGATTGACTTGTTTAAGTAATCTTTTTTGGAGCTGCCGGACACGGCAATATATACATCACGATCACAAATCAGCACTGAATGGCCGAGGCTGTCGTAAAGCGCGTCTGCATACTCCTTTGCAAAGTCTCCAAGCTCACTGATCGGAGAGTACTTTTTCAAAATCACTTCTCCATCACGATCTACAAAAATCTCAAGCGGATCGCCTTCCCTGATTCTCAGAGTTCTTCGAATTTCTTTAGGAATCACGACCCGACCTAAGTCATCAATACGACGTACGATACCGGTTGCTTTCATCTCTGGTGCCTCTCTTTCATTTGATGGTATATACATGTGGGAAAGACCTAAAGCAGTTACTTTATGTACCTTCCGCCTCGCTTGAAATTAGTATCCGTCACATCAAATGTAATATACACCAGAGAGTAACAAAATTTACGTTGATGAAATGGTTTGCTTCTTCACATCTTTTAAGCCCTTCAGCATGCCCAGCACGGTGTCGAGCCATTCATCAGCACTACGGCCTTTCGTCTGTATGGAGATTTTGAGTTTTTTCCCTTCCATTCCCAGTCCGATTTGTCTGCCATATTGATTGCCAAGCTCAAACAGCTTCTGTCCGTCAATTTCAGCACTTGCTTCTTCAGAAATTGTCAATCTGACAGCATCTTTATCCTGCTTAATCAGCTCGACACGTTCCTGTCTCGCATAGACCTTCATTTCTGCAACAGTAAACAAGTATTCGACTTCTTTTGGATAGTTTCCAAAGCGGTCGATCATTTCATCTTGAAGCTCATTCTTCTCTTCGATTGTCGCCACAGACCTGAAGCGTTTATACATATCAATTTTCTGTTTGCCGTCTTGAATATAAGTTTCCGGAATATACGCATCAAGCTCGACATCAATTTCTGTTTCAAACTGCTCTGTCTTCGCTGTGTCTCCTTTACGCTCCTCAATGGCCTCCTTCAGCATTTGTGAATAGAGGTCAAATCCGACCGAATCGATGAAGCCATGCTGCTGGGCACCAAGAAGATTCCCGGCTCCGCGAATCGTTAAGTCACGCATTGCGATTTTAAAACCGGAACCTAGCTCTGTGAATTCTTTAATAGCCTGCAGCCTTTTTTCAGCCACTTCTGTCAGCACTTTATCCCGGCGATACGTGAAGTACGCATATGCCACACGGTTAGAACGGCCGACACGCCCCCGCAGCTGGTAAAGCTGAGAAAGTCCCATCTTGTCGGCGTCAAATACGATCAGCGTATTGACGTTCGGGATGTCCACGCCAGTTTCGATAATGGTTGTGCTGACGAGAACGTCTGATTCTCCTTCAAGGAAACTTAGCATAACGGTTTCTAATTCATTTTCTGTCATTTTCCCATGCGCATATGCTACCTTCGCGTCAGGGACTAGCATTGAAATTTCATCCGCTTTCCGCTCAATGTCCTCTACCCGGTTGTACAAGAAATAGACCTGGCCTCCGCGTGCAAGCTCACGTTCAATCGCCTCTCTGACAAGAGCGCCGTTATATTCCACAACATACGTCTGTACAGGGAAGCGATTTTCCGGCGGAGTCTCGATGACTGAAAGGTCCCTTACGCCAAGCATAGACATATGCAGCGTACGCGGAATCGGTGTTGCTGTTAACGTTAATACATCAACATTGGCTTTTATTTGCTTGATCTTTTCTTTATGGGTTACACCGAAACGCTGCTCTTCATCAATGATGAGGAGCCCTAAATCTTTATACACGACATCCTTTGATAGCAGCCGATGCGTCCCGATGACGATATCAACTGTTCCGTTTTTCAGCCCTTTGATTGTTTCGTTTGCTTCTTTTCTCGTTCTGAACCTGCTGAGAAGTCCGATATTAATCGGATAGTCCTGGAAGCGCTCTTTTATGGTTTCATAATGCTGCTGTGCCAAAATTGTTGTCGGAACGAGCAGAGCTACCTGCTTTCCGTCACCGATCGCCTTAAACGCGGCACGTATGGCAACCTCTGTTTTACCGTAGCCCACATCTCCGCACAGCAAGCGGTCCATCGGACGTTCTCTTTCCATGTCTTTTTTGATTTCGTGAATCGAACGGAGCTGATCATCAGTCTCTTGATAAGGGAAAGCCGATTCGAATTCACGCTGCATCTCATGGTCAGGAGAAAACGCATAGCCCTTGCTCGCTTCTCTTTCGGCATACAGCTTAATTAAGTCGTCAGCAATATCCTGAACGGATGTCTCTACTTTTTTCTTGACCCGCTTCCATTCACTTCCGCCTAATTTATACAGCTTTGGCTCTTTTCCTTCGGAGCCGACATATTTTTGGACCTGATCAATTTGTTCTACAGGAACGTAAAGCTTGTCACTGCCCTGATAATGTATATTTAAATAGTCTTTATGAATGCCGTTGATTTCAAGAGTTTCAATCCCCAGGTATTTTCCGATCCCGTGATTAATATGAACGACATAATCTCCAATTTGAAGCTCAGAATAGCTCTTAATACGCTCTGCATTGGTAAGCTTCTGTTTTCGCGGCTTCTTTTTCACACGGTTTTTGAACAGTTCTTCTTCCGTAATAACGGCAAGCTTCATTAACGGCAGCTCAAATCCCGATTGGAGCTCGCCTTCCATGATATAGACCTGTCCCTGAGCAAGCGCTTTTTTGCTGTCTGTCACGGCGGCCTCGATATCATAATCAGCCAAAACAGATGACAATTTCTGTGTACGTTCCTTGTTTGCTCCTAAGAACACAACAGTGAAATTTGATTTTTTAAAACGCTCCATTTCGCCCGCAAGCACGTTCATTTGGCCATGGAAACTCTGCATTTGCCGGCCTGACACATTAACGATATTTTGCGGGCTCGTATGGTGTACATGCCGCAAAAATAAAGAGTAGTACAGCAGAGGCCGTTTTTGCTCAGCCACTATTTTTTGGAAGCTGAATGACAAACGAATGTCATGCAAAATCTTCCCTTCCTCAAGAAGATTTGTGATAAACTCCGCTTCTTCTTTTTGAAGCTGTTCTTCCATCTCATGAATCCGACTGACTTCATCCAAAATCAGAAGTGTATTATCAGGTGTATAATCTAGTAAACTAGCAGGCTTTTCATAGAAATATGAGAGATACTTCACGAGCTCCTGATCTGTCTGGCCTTCAGACAAGCGTTCTTTATCGTGAGAAATATTCGCATGAAGTATTTCTTTTTGTTTGTCAGCCTTTAATTTTTTCAAGCTCGCGGCAAGACCACTATCGATTTTCTCCATCGCCCGCGCTTTTTCTTCCGGTCTGATAATTAATTCCTTCGCGGGACCGATATTGATCGAGGTAAGGGTCTCAATTGACCGCTGATCATCTGAATTAAAGCTGCGGATTGAATCCACCTCGGTGTCAAAAAGTTCAATTCTCACCGGATTCTCTGAAGTCAACGGATAAATGTCGATGATTCCCCCGCGAATACTGAATTCCCCGGGCGCAGAAACCATATCAGACCGCTCATACCCTACCTCTACCAGCCGTGACGCAAGCTGGTCAGGTTCGATATCATGGCCTACTTGAATGAGCATCTGGCTGCTTTTCCACACCTCTACAGGCGGCAGCATTCTTCTGATTGCCGCTACCGGAGCAACGACAATTGGCGCTTCTCCATTCGTTAGTCTATTAATGACATCTAATCGCTGCGCCCGCAATTCAGGGCTTGCAACTGCGATTTCTGATGAAATGAGTTCATTGACGGGGTACAAAAGGACAGACCGATCCTCTAGAAGTGAAGTCAGATCATCTGTTACTTTCTGGGCTTGATATAAGTTATGGGTGATGAGAAAGATAGGCTTATTCGTTTCATTAGCCAGAGCAGAAGTAAAAACAGAACGCGCGGAACCCGACAGACCCGCGAGCAGCTGTTCCTTCAGGCCCTCGTGTAAACCGTTGATGATGGATTTAAAGTCATCGCTTTCTTTTATAAAGGTTTGAATGTTGTCCATATGGCCCCTCCTCTCTGTTTCCTGCGAGAACAGAAAAACGCTTTGGTCTAGTGTCTACACCAAAGCTTTTTATTGAATAAATGTGTGATATTCGTGGTAATGCGGATTTCGGTCAAGCGCCTCTTGGCAATCTTCACATATCGTCAAAACATGGACATCTCCATTTTCTTTATAAGAAATCATATCGTTTCTTTCCTCATTTGTTAAGTGCTGAAATCCAAGTGAGTCTGTCGATACCATTGAAGATTCGAGACTGCCTACTTTCACTCCGCAATGACGACAATAATAATGCAAAGCCATACAAGGGACCTCCTGATGAAAAAGTCATTTTGGTGTAGTATGGACTTTGTTGTTACATTTTATACCTTTGCGTTAAATTCGTTCATGACTTCTAAAAACGGTTTACTCAAAGAAGCCTCACAAGCCTTCACAGATTTATCAACCGCTTCTTCGATCTCAGGTGCCTCCTCCTTGGTAAAGGAGCCTAACACATAATCAACGATCTTCATGCCGTTTACAGGCCGGCCGATTCCGATGCGGATACGGTCAAACTCGGATGTTCCAAGATGCTGGATCAGTGATTTGATGCCATTGTGCCCTCCGGCGCTTCCTTTCGTTCTTAAACGGATCTTGCCAGTCGGAAGGTCAAGGTCGTCGTAAATGACTGTCAAATCTTCGTTATCGACATCATAGTAGTCCATTAAAGGCCGCAAACATTCTCCTGATAAATTCATATATGTAAGCGGTTTAACAAGTAGAACCTTTTTGCCGGAAACAAATCCGGTTCCGTATAATCCGTTAAATTTATTTTGATTCAGCTCTATATTCCATTCCTTTGCAAGCTGATCTATCACCATAAATCCGACATTATGCCGTGTATTTTCATAGTTCTTCCCCGGGTTTCCGAGACCGGCAATCACAAGCATGGCGAATCCTCCCTTAGTCACATAACTCCCGTCTTCATAAACGGGCTATAATTCTTCTCATTCTAGCACAAAAGACGTAACCGCGGGAGGGTTACGCCTTAAGCTATTATTGTTCGTTTTCACCTTCAGGCTGAGCATCGGCAGATTCCTCTTCATCGACCTCAGCTGCTTCCTGCTGCTGCGGAGGAAGGATTGAAGCCACAACCTCATCTGATTCATGATTAAAGGAGTAGTCACCGCCAGCAGGCAAATCCGCAATCGTCAGTACTTCATTTACATCGAGGCTTGAAATATCAGCCTCAATCGTTTGTGGAATGGCTTTTGGCTTGGCCTTTACAGTAAGTGCATATAACGGCTGCTGCAGTACGCCTCCGTTTTTCACTCCAATGGCTTCTCCGGTCAGATGAATCGGAACTTCCACTTCAATGTCCTCACTCATATTAACTACTTGAAAATCAGCATGAGTGATTTCATTTTTCAGCGGGTCCGTCTGCAGGTCTGTTACCATGACTGAGTGTTTTTCTCCGCTGACCTCAAGCGTAATGACTGCATTTTTGCCTTCGTCCCTCAGCGTTTTGATGAGCTCCACACTGTCTAATGACACAGGTTTGTTACCCGTATCCTTCCCATATATGATACCTGGAACATGTCCTGAAGTACGGATATTCCGAAGAGACGAACGAGTAAAGTCCGTTCTTTCTTTTGCCGTTAAAGTTGCCATATTCAGCACCATCCTATTGTCGTTTTAGTTGTCCTATTACAAACAATACCCATAACGATAAGGATTTAAACCTCGAAAAATGGTTTAGCTGAACAGATAGCTGACTGATTGCTGCTCATGAACGCGAATAATCGCTTCGGCCAGAAGCGGTCCGACTGAAAGCTGCTTAAAGCGTTCAATTTTCTTTTCTTCAGGAAGCTTGATGCTGTTTGTCACAACAAGCTCTTTAATTGTTGAATTATTAATCCGTTCTACCGCAGGGCCTGATAGTACAGGGTGTGTACAGCATGCATATACTTCTTTCGCTCCGTTTTCAACGAGCGCATTAGCAGCAAGTGTAATCGTACCTGCAGTATCAATAATGTCATCGATGAGGATAGCAGTCTTCCCTTCGATGTTACCTACAATATTCATGACTTCCGCCACGTTTGGACGCGGACGGCGTTTATCGATAATCGCAATTGGCGCTTTTAGTCGGTCAGCCAGTTTGCGGGCACGTGTCACACCGCCATGGTCTGGTGAAACAATGACGATATCTTCAAGATTTTTGCCTTCAAAATATTCTCCTAAAATCGGAACACCCATTAAGTGGTCAATCGGTATATCAAAGAATCCTTGAATTTGCGGCGCATGCAGGTCAAGTGCAATCACACGAGTCGCACCGGCTGTTTCAAGCAGGTTAGCGAAAAGTTTAGCTGTGATTGGCTCACGGGATCTTGCTTTTCTGTCTTGACGCGCATAACCGTAATAAGGAATAACAATGTTAATCGTTTTTGCAGAAGCGCGTTTTAACGCATCTACCATAATCAGCAGTTCCATAATATGCTCGTTAACGGGGTCACTTGTAGACTGGATGATGTAACAATCACATCCGCGAATACTTTCTTCGATATTAATTTGGACTTCCCCGTCACTAAATCTTGTGACAGAACATTTCCCTAATTGAACTCCAACTATATCTGCGATTTCTTTTGCAAGCTCTGGATTCGAATTCAAAGAAAAAATCTTTAAATTCTTATCTCCGTATTGATTAGACATGGATAAACCTCCGAATTTAGGATTATTTTTTATGAATATTTTTCACATAATCGTCTTTATTTACTTGTCTCGCTCTGGCAATAGCAAGTGCTTTTCCAGGTACATCTTCCGTAACAGTTGAACCTGCCGCCACATAAGCGCCTTCTCCGACTGTGACAGGGGCAACCAAGTTGGAATTGCAGCCGATAAACGCGCCATCTTCAATTTTTGTCAAATACTTATTCTTTCCATCATAATTGACAGTAATTGAACCGCAGCCCAGGTTTACATCAGTGCCTACCTCAGCATCGCCGACATAGCTTAGATGAGATGCCTTGCTTCGGTCTCCGAATTGAGTCTTTTTAATTTCTACAAAATTCCCGATCTTCACTTCATTCCCGATGACAGAATCAGGTCTGATGTGAGCAAAAGGTCCTATGTTTACATCATTCCCCACTTTACTGTGATTGACTACCGATTGTTTAATAACCGTACGGCTGCCAATGGCACTATTCATAATCTCCGTATGAGGGCCAATAATCGTATCTTCTCCGATTTGCACCTCACCTTTAATCACAGTTCCAGGGTAAATCACAGTATCGCTTCCGATAACAGCGTCAGGAGAAATATACGTATTCATCGGGTCGATCAACGTCACGCCATTTTGCATATGCCGTTTATTAATGCGCTCTTTCATAAATTGTTCTGCCTGAGAAAGAGCAACTCTATCATTAACTCCGAGCGTTTCTTGGAAATTACCAGTCTGGTAAGCGGCAACAGTTTCGCCTTCATTTTTAAGAATCTCTATGACATCCGGCAAATAATACTCGCCTTGGGCATTATCATTAGACACCTGATCAATAGCCCGAAATAGCGCTTCATTGTCAAAACAATACGTACCGGTGTTGATCTCAGTTACAAGACGTTCTTCTTCAGAGGCGTCCTTATGCTCAACGATTTTTTGAACCGCTCCGTTTTCGCTGCGAATAATGCGGCCGTATCCGGTTGGATCTTCTGCAACCGCAGTTAAAATCGTAGCTTTCGCTTCTCTTTGTGTATGTTCTTTCAGCATCTGTTCCATCGTCTCTGCTGTCAAAAGCGGCGTATCTCCGCAAATGACAATTGTGACGCCTTTTTCGTCAGCAAGAAATGGCTGTGCCTGTTTTACAGCATGAGCAGTGCCAAGCTGTTCTGCTTGAAGCGCGTACTCGCTTTTATCACCAAGCTGCTTTTTCACTTCTTCCGCACCATGTCCGACAATCGTGACAAGCTTTGATAAAGATAATTTTAAGGCTTCGTCCACGACGTGCTCTACCATAGGCTTACCGCAAACTGGATGAAGGACTTTATAAAGCTTCGATTTCATTCTCGTTCCTTGTCCAGCCGCTAAAACAACTGCAAACCGCTTATCCATTTATTGGCCTCCAATATCCCTTTTATCCATAGAAAAATATATCCTAAATATCTTCTGATTTCAAGGAGACTTCATGAAGTGCAAGAATTTTCTATTGAGTGCAACTAAGTTTGAAAAATCAGAATTAAAAAAGGACCGCCGGCAAAAGGCTTATGTCAGCCCTTTCAGCAGTCCTTGCTTTTTGGTTATTTTTTAAGAAGCTCCAGCTTCTTCGAATTCTAATGCTTCAGTGTCACCCAGACGATGATACTCATTTAACACGGCATCTTGAATCTTTCCTCGCGTGCTTGAATTAATAGGATGAGCAATATCGCGGAACTCTCCATCAGGGGTGCGTTTACTCGGCATCGCAACGAAAAGACCATTGTTTCCATCAATCACACGAATATCATGTACAACAAATTCGTGATCCAGCGTGATGGATGCAATCGCTCTCATGCGACCATCGGTATTCACGCGGCGTAATCTTACGTCAGTAACTTCCACAGTAGTTCACCACCTTTTCCCTATATAAAAGCATTAGTGTATCAATTCCACGATTTTTTCTGAAATCCTGCTCGTTTTTAAAATATTTTTTGAAAAAATAGGATATAGTTACACAATTAGGTCATAAAGCTTTCATTTCGGGCATAAGGTAAATAAAAAAGTGATCCCGGGCTCTCCCAGAATCACTTTTCTTATTATTTCACCAGTGCAATAACTTCAATCTCGACTAACGCATCCTTCGGGAGTCTCGCGACTTCAACACAAGATCTCGCCGGTTTGTGAGTGTCAAAGTATTGTCCGTACACGTCGTTTACTTCCGCAAACTGTTCCATATCCGCGATAAATACAGTTGCTTTGACAACTGTTTCAAAAGAAGCACCCGCTTCTTCCAGAACCGCCTTTAAATTGCTGAATACTTGATGAGTCTGCTCCTTAATATCGCCGTTCACCATTTCGCCTGAAGGAGTCAAAGGGATTTGGCCTGAGCTGTAAAACATATTGTTGACGATAATCCCTTGTGAATAAGGCCCAATTGCCGCTGGGGCATGTTTTGTGTGGACTGCTTTTGTCATGATTCTGTCTCTCCATTCTTTAAAAGATTGTCTTTAAAAAAACGCAGAAAATTGCCATTCTGAATTTCAATGGACTTCTCTTTCATGTTGATGGTTGAAAGAGTAAGAAGTGACATATATTCGTCAACAAGACGTTCATCTACTCCTTCGGCTTCAACTAAGACGCCGATTCCCGCCACATTTGCGTTAAACTCATCCAACAGGTTAATCATACCATTAATGGTGCCGCCTGCTTTCATAAAGTCATCAATAATGAGTACGTTTGAACCCGTTTTCATGCTTCTTTTCGCAAGTGACATTGTTTGAATGCGGTTTGAGGAGCCTGAAACGTAATTAATGCTGACTGTGGAGCCCTCTGTTACCTTATTGTCTTTACGAACGATCACAACAGGCACATTCAAATAGCTTGCAGCTGCATACGCAAGAGGGATGCCTTTCGTGGCAACGGTCATGACAACATCAATTTCGCGTTCTGCAAACACGGAAGCAAACAGCTTCCCTACCTTGGAGAGTACAGATGGCTTTCCTAAGATATCCGTTAAATATACATAACCGCCCGGAAGGATACGCTCAGGATTTGCCAGCGACTGTCCAAGTGTCTGCACAAACTCTTCAGCTTCAGCCTGCTTCATTTTCGGAATATATTTAACGCCTCCGGCAGCTCCGGGAACAGTAAGCAAAGTACCAATCCCCTGCTGTTCAAAGGTTTGTTTAATAATTGTTAAATCTTCACTGATCGATGATTTTGCAGATTCATACCGCTCAGAGAAAAAGGTTAGCGGTATTAACTCGTGCGGATGGGTTAACAAATAATTTGTTAAGTCCACCAATCTGCCGCTGCGACGAAACTTCATGAACTTACCCCCAAAATCCGAATATTTTAAGATCAATATAACTTAACATACGGATTTAATCAAGAGCGTTCTGTTCGCCGATCATTCTCACCGCATAAACTTGATCGCAGAAGCCTCTTAACCCGTTATAAATTCTCTGCACCTTCGACTCATACTGAACCAGTCCAAATACTGTCGGGCCGCTCCCGCTCATTAACACGGCATCTGCACCAAAGCGTTTCATCTGGTTTTTAATCATCGCAACTTCAGGATGCATGTCGAGTGTAACAGATTCAAGCACATTGCCTAAACGGCTGCACATCTTCTGAAAACTCTTCTCTTCTATCGCCTCGATCATGCCTTGTACATCGGGATGCTCTATACCATCCAGTTTCAGCGCTCTGTACACTTCAGCAGTTGAAACACCGATTGTCGGCTTCGCTAAAATGACCCAGCAGTGCGGAGGCGTGCTTATATGTTTAATTTTCTCGCCGCGCCCTGTTGCTAATGCAGTTCCGCCATAGACACAAAATGAAACGTCAGAGCCAATTTCCGCTCCAAGCTCAGCAAGCGTTTCCGCGGACAGATTTAAATTCCACAGTCTGTTCAGCCCTCTGAGTGTCGCCGCCGCATCACTGCTTCCGCCGGCAAGACCGGCAGCCACCGGAATTACCTTCGTAATCATGATGGAAACTCCCTTTTTCACGTTGTATCTGTCCTTGATCAGCTTGGCAGCCTGATAAGCTAAGTTTCTTTGGTCATCAGGCACAAATCGGTTGTGGGAGGAAACCCTCACTTCATCCTCTGCAAGCTCCGTCAATTCAATTCGATCAGCTAAATCAATTGTCGTCATGATCATTTCGACTTCATGATAGCCATCCGGGCGTTTTCGGGTGACGTCAAGTGACAGATTGATCTTAGCTGGCGCTTTTTCTAAAATACGCATAGCTTTCACCTACTTCTCCATCTAAACATAAGTATGAACATTGTATCACATTTGAAGTACAGGATGAACATATCCATATTCAGCCCATTATGTATTTATATCCAAAATAAAAAAACCAGGGAACAGCACGTCCCCCGGGTCACATCCTTATCGGTTATTCTGATTCTGAGCCATTTGCTGTTCGGCGATTTCTATAGCGCGCTTTACCATGTTACCGGCATCGCGAGCCCGAATTTCGCCCCAGCCGCCATTTTTTACTGTGTCATAAAAACCAAGGTCTTTAGCAAGCTCATATTTAAACTCATCTGACATAACTCCACGACGTCTGCCCAAACGAAACAACCCCTTTTTTAGAAGTGATAGCCATTCGTGCACGTCACGATAATATGTGACTGTTTTATCTTTTGTTAAATCAGATGGAACTTTCGTTAAAATTATTGGAAACCAAAAAAGGGCAAAACAAAAAGCAGTAAACAAAAGGTTCACTGCCCGTTAAAATGCCACTGAGCTTGCGGCGTCATCATTAAATGTCAGCTCAACAGTCTCAGTCAAAATATCAGCATAACTGTATGAAACTCTTTCAAACGAGTTCTCGTCTTGATCTAGTTGTATCACAAAAACAGAAGGGTACGTCTCAGCTAAAATGCCCGAACGCTCAATCGTTTTTCGGCGGCCACCGTTTGCTTTTAACGTCAGCCTTTTACCTAAATTCCCATCAAGCGATCTTTTAATATCGGACAACGTCTTCGCCATTGCATCCACCTCACTACATTTATTGTACAACACGAGCCCATTTTTGTCAAATAAAATTTAAATTATATCAACGTTAATAAGACGTTGTCAATAAAATTATTTTGACAAAATTCTATGATTCCTCAATTATGTTCCGCAAGTTTCGGTAAATTATGTATCATTATGTAAAATAAAAAACCCGCATAGCTCTCCTATGCAGGTTTTCAACTGTTAATTGGACTTATAAGGCATACCAATTCTCAGAACTCCTCTTGTTTCAATACCTCCAAGCCCTTTCTCTCTTGTCAGCGTATTACGGAGCACTTCCCATACATTAATCCGTTCCATAAACGGCGTAAAGCTGATCTTCGCGACGATATATACCGGATCAAGCGCATGAATATTGACTCTTGACGGTGAACTTGCAAAATTCGCACCCGCTCTGATGAGTGATTCAAAATGGGATTGGCAGGCCCCCGCAAAAATAACAAGCTGATCTAAGTGAGGGATCTTTTTTCGGGCTGTTTGAACAGTTTCAACAAAGTGCTTAGAATGTCTGTACGCATTCAAATCATCAATGCCGCCCTTTTGCTTCGAATACGCATCATGCCCTGTGATCACCAGGATATCAGGTCGATATTTGTCGAGCAATTCTTCAATAGAAGCAGACATTTTCTTTTCATGGCAATGGATGCCATAGACCGGCACTCCAATTTTTTTATAGACATTCAGGCATTTTTTCAGATATGCTTCGTCACCATCCAGATGAAGCACTTTGCCCGGCATATGGAAATAATGCTCCTGATGCTGATATTGGCTTGTCGCATAGTACTCCTGCTTTTCTCTGAGCAGCTTATAATCTTGGCGGAGTAATTCGAGCGACTCATTCATTCTGCTCTCATCTTTCTTTTTCCGCATCATCTGCTCATCCTTTTTCACTGCCACCAGATCAGAAAAATCCGAATCAGCAATCAGCCTGACTTCATCTCCATGCAAAATGGCAATTGAATTTCCTTTGCTTGTTTGCTCTATTCCTATAATTCGAAACAAAACATCCATCTGATAGGATTTTCTGGCTACCATATCCCCTATTTGAAATTGCACGTTCCTCACTCCACACATAGACTAAGCCTCATCATGAAAGAAAGAGCCTTGAGAAAGCGCCTTTTTTCGCTGAGTCCAAGTTTTTCTTATCATTGAATGAAAGGTCCTTCTCTAGCCTATGTAGCGGCAGTCCATGTGGTGCGCAAAACAAAAAGCCCTTTTAGAAAAGGGCTTTATACAATCCGTTAGACAGCGCTGCGAACTCCTCAATAGACAGGGATTCACCTCGGCGCTTACCGTCAATATTTGTTTCTTCGAGCACTTGTTCAATCGTTGATTTTTGCGCCTTTCCTTCAGGCAGATTGTTAACTAAGTTATTGAGCAGCGTTTTACGGCGCTGTGCAAAGCTTGCCTTGATGAGCTGAAAGAAAAAGGATTCGTTTTCCACGTCCACTGCCGGGCCGTCTCGGAGAATCAGACGGATGACTGCGGAATCGACATTAGGCTGAGGAACAAATACGGTTTTCGGGACGATCATCACCGTTTTGGCTTCTGTATAAAACTGCACCGCGATTGAAAGCGAGCCGTACTCCTTAGATGAAGGATCAGCCGCCATGCGCTCAGCCACTTCTTTTTGCAGCATGACCACAATCCCTTTCAGCGGAAGATGTTCTTCAAGCAGTTTCATGATAATCGGTGTTGTTACGTAATAAGGAAGGTTGGCAACTACCATGATCTCATCACAATCTTGAAATTGTTCTTCAATGACCAATTTGACATCAGCCTTTAACACGTCATGATGAATGACAGTAACATTGTCGTAAGGTGACAGCGTATCCTTCAGAATCGGCAATAATCGCTGATCAATCTCAAATGCCACGACCTTTTTCGCCCGCTTGGCAAGCTGTTCGGTTAAAGCCCCGATTCCCGGGCCGATTTCAATGACACCTGTTTTCTCCGTCACTTCCGCGTGATCGACAATTCTGTTTAAAATGTTCGTATCAATTAAGAAATTCTGTCCTAAGCTCTTTTTAAAAGAAAAACCGTATTTCTTCAGTATCTCTTTCGTTCTAATCGGTGTCGCAATATCTTTATTCATTCTGTTCCTCCCGCATAACGGTATCGAGCGCACTCATAAAATCACTTTTTTTAATTTGAAACATTTGCAGCCGTTTTTGAAGCTGTTTGCCATTTGTATAGCCGATTTTCAACAGATCACCCAGTCGTTCCCGGCGGCGTTTGGCCGCAGGTCCGCCTATTAGTCCGGCATGAATCAAATCCTCAGCTGAAATGTCACTCGGCTGCGCTTCCATCTCCTCATGCACATTTTCTAAACATGCCCTAATGCTTTCAACCGATGCATGCTCCACACCAATTCCCCGCTTGTTTTTAGGTTTGGCAAGATGTTTTGGCAAAAATGCATGCTTACAGCCGGGTACAGCCTCTGAGATGGTTTTGCGAATCTTCTCTCCCGGAAAGTCCGGATCCGTTAAAATAATGACGCCTCTGGTCTTCTGGGCCAAACGGATTTGGTCAATCACATGATCATCGATGGCTGAACCATTTGTTTCAATTGTGTCTGCATCAACAGCCAATTTGATGCGGGTCGTATCGTCACGCCCCTCGACCACAATGATCTCTTTAATTTTCATTATTTCCTCCAAGACAAAATAAAAACTTTTGTATATTCATGAAACTTTTTCTTATGTCGAGCGTCTAATAAGCAGAAAATGCACTTTGTCTATTATAACGAAAAAAACAGAGGGCGCAAAACCCTCTGAATACATAAGTATATATTAATTTAAGATTTTAATTTTGACTGTTTTATTTCCCCATCGGTACGCCGATGATTTCTCTGGGAAAAAGACGTCTATCTTGTTCCCTTTAATCGCTGAACCGGTATCTGCAGCAATGGCATATCCATAGCCTTCCACGTGGACTTTGGAGCCTAGCGGAATGACATTTGGATCCACAGCGATGACTTTGGCATTCGGATTATTTTTTAAATTGACGCCTGTCGCTGTATGTCCTGAACAACCGCTGCAGCTTGCCGTATAAGCCGTAGATGATACAGTCATGACTTTGCCTGTTGATTCATTGCTGCGGGACACAACTGTTTTTGAATCACCTGAAGCACTGACCGTTTCAACTTTTGGACTGCTTTGCTTTGTGCCGACAGCAATCACTTTATCTTTGCTTTGTTCAGCTGTTTCTTCTTTTACAAGCTCTCTGGACACTTCTTTACCGTTTTCTTTAACGACTTCGAAATGTTTTTTTAGCTTGCCTTCTTTTCCTTTTTGGACGACCTTTTCTTTCCCTTTTTCAAGAGAAGCGTCTTCTTGCTTTTTCACATCGAACGCAATCTTCTCTTCAACTACATCGGTGACCTTTTCGATACGAGTAATTGTAATATCAGCCTTTCCTTTCGTCAGCTTTGCATCTAACGCAGGCTTGATTTTATCTTCGTCTTTTATGTTCATCTTTTGCTGTTTTAAAAAGTCAGCGACCGTAGTCGAAGTCGTCCAGATCTTCTTTTGTTTCCCTGCATCATTCACAGTAACCTGAAATGCGGGCTCTATGTTAATCTTCATGTCTTTCGAAATATCTGTATCTATTGCGGGATCAATTTGATCTTGTTCTTTCACATCAACATCTTGTTCGTCCAGTAATGCACCGACCGTTTTTGCTGTTGACCATAATGTCTTTTCTTCCCCGTTTATTGTAAGCTTCACAGGTTTTGCAGCCTCATACACAACGTCCATGTCTGCTGTTATCTTTGTCTGTTTAGCAGGTGTGATCTTGTCTTCGTCTCTTGTCTTTATATCAAGCGTCTCCAAAAGATCACCGACTGTATTTGCATGTGTGCGTATATGTTTCTTTTTGCCATTGATAGAAACTGAGACTGATTGTTTCGTCAGCTCATGAGCCGCGTACGCAGTCCCGCTTCCTGCCAAAAGCAAACAAGCAGCAACCAGAATGACTTTGCTTTTGCTAAGCTTTACGGAAAACAGCTTTTTCATTTTTTGTGTGATGAAAAACGCCTCCTTCTCCTCGGAGAGATTATATAGAGTATCTAAAAGGCTGTCAACCCTCCCTTCTCTTTCTCCCAAAAGCTCAGTGTCTTCTTCATTATCCTGAAATACACTGAGAAACGGAAGAAAGACTTGTCGACAAACCTATCCTATGAGGAGAAGAAAGCATGTAGAACTTTTATAGAAAAACGCTGTAAGGGACAAGCTCTTACAAAACCCGCTAGCGTTTTTTGTCAGTTTATACGGAAAAGTCTTTTCGCATTTTCAGTCGTGATTGACGCAATCTCTTCAAAGGTCATTTCTTTTAATTCGGCGATTTGTTCTGCCACATATTTCACATAGCTTGGCTCATTTCTTTTCCCGCGGAAAGGGTGCGGTGTGAGAAACGGGCAGTCCGTTTCAATCAGCAGCCGGTTATTGGGAATTTCCTTCACTACTTCCTTCGGTTTCTTCGCATTTTTAAATGTCACCGGTCCCCCAAATGATAAATAAAAATTCATTTTCATGCATTCTCTTGCCACTTCCGCACTTCCTGTAAAGCAGTGCATGATTCCGCCCACAGCTTCTGCGCCTTCCTCTTTCAAAATGGTCACGACATCCTCCGTTGCATCACGGTTATGAATGATAATAGGCAAATTGACCTCTTTCGCTAAGGCGATTTGTTTTCTAAACACCTCTTTTTGAATATCTTTAGGTGATTTATCCCAATGATAATCCAGTCCCATTTCCCCTATCGCTACCACTTTCTCATGAGCAGAAAGCTCTTTAATCCACGCTAAGTCTTCCTCTGTCATGTCAATAGCGTCAACAGGGTGCCAGCCAATGGCTGCATAAATAAAATCATATTCCTCAATCATTTCCATCGCACGGGTAATCGTCGGACGGTCAAAACCAACTACGACAATTCGTTCAACTTTTTCAGCTTTTGCCCGTTCAATAACCTCTTCAAGATCAGTATCATATTGTTCTGCATTTAAATGCGCGTGTGTGTCAAACAACATAAGTGAAAAACTCCTTTCTTGTCGAAATACAAAAGGTGTTCGACGAATTGTTACACGTGAAACACCTTTTGTTTTATCATTATTTAATTCTTGTGCCTTTTGGTAACGACTGATCGATAGACACGACCTTTAAAACGCCGTCTGCTTCTCCTGCAAGGATCATACCTTGAGAAAGCTCTCCTCTGAGTTTAACCGGTTTTAGATTTGTTACACAAACGAGTTTTTTTCCAACAAGCTCTTCAGGCGTATAATGCTTCGCAATGCCGGATACCACTTGGCGCTTTTCAAAACCAAGATCGAGCTGCAGCTTCAATAAACGGTCTGCTTTTTTCACTGGCTCTGCCTCAATGACCTCAGCTACGCGAAGCTCTACATCCATGAATTGATCAATCGTAATTTCAGGTAAACGATCGACCTCTTGCGGCTCTTCTTCTTTTGTTTCTTCTTTCGATGGTGCTGAACCTTGCATTTTCCCTTTGATGTAAGCAATTTCTTCTTCTGCCTCTAAACGAGGGAACAATGGATCACCTTTTTGTACTTTTGTATCTTTCAGCTGGCCGAAAGCTGTAATGCTGTCCCAAGCTTTTAAAGATTCATCAGTAATACCTAGCTGCTCGAACATTTTTTCAGGTGTTTTTGTTAAGAATGGCTGAAGCAGTACCGCTGAAATACGCAATGATTCAGCGAGGTGATACATAACTGATCGCAATTCTTCTTCTTTTGCCGGATCTTTCGCAAGCACCCATGGAGCTGTCTCATCAATGTATTTGTTTGTGCGGCTGATGAGCTGCCATAAAGTCGAAAGTGCTACCGAGAACTCCATATTTTCCATTGCTTTCTCATAAGCTTTCACTGTTTCTTCAGCAACAGAAGTGAGCGTTTGATCAAATTCCGTAACAGCACCTTTGTAAGAACCGATTTGACCGTCAAAATACTTATTAATCATCGCAACAGTACGATTCAATAGATTTCCTAAATCATTCGCTAAATCATAGTTAATCCGCTCAACAAATCCTTCCGGCGTGAATACACCGTCAGATCCGAACGGCACTTCGCGAAGCAGGTAATAGCGAAGCTCGTCTAAACCATAGCGCTCAATTAATGTAACCGGATCTACAACGTTTCCTTTTGATTTCGACATTTTTCCGTCTTTCATCAAAAGCCAGCCATGCGCGAATACT
Organism: Bacillus sp. LJBS17; assembly: GCF_019334685.1. NCBI lineage: Bacteria > Bacillati > Bacillota > Bacilli > Caryophanales > Bacillaceae > Bacillus > Bacillus sp. LJBS17. Next base: position 45,965 of record NZ_CP079759.1, on the reverse strand, counting down.
TGCTTTGGCAGCGGAAGATCCAGCGCCATCAGCATAATTGGCCAGTAAATAGTATGGAATCGTACAATCTCCTTACCGACTAAATGAACATCGGCAGGCCAATATTTTTGATAAAGCTCATCATTTTCTGTATCATAACCGAGTGCCGTTAAATAGTTAAATAGTGCGTCAATCCAAACATATACAACATGCTTTGGATTTTCCGGCACCTTCACGCCCCAATCAAAAGTGGTACGTGATACTGCCAAATCCTCAAGTCCAGGTTTGATAAAGTTATTAATCATTTCGTTTTTGCGTGATTCTGGCTGAATGAATGTCGGGTTTTCTTCATAGTATTTCAGAAGACGATCCGCGTATTTCCCCATGCGGAAGAAATAAGATTCCTCTTTGATCAATTCAACTGGGTGACCGCTGTCAGGGCTTTTTCCTCCGATGACCTCTCCCTTTTCATTCCGCTCAATATCAACGAGCTGAGTTTCCGTGTAGAACGTTTCATCAGGGATGCTGTACCAGCCTTCATACTCATCAAGATAGATGTCCCCGTTATCAAGAAGCTTTTGAAACACCTTTTCAATGACAACTTTATGCCGTTTTTCTGTCGTGCGGATAAAGTCGTCGTTTGAGATTTCAAGCTGCTTCCACAGTTTTTGAATATCTGCCGCTGCGCGATCCACATACTCCTGAGGTGTAATGTTTTCCTGTTCAGCTTTTTGCTGGATCTTTTGTCCATGCTCGTCCGTTCCCGTTAAATAGCGAACATCGAACCCTTTTAATCTTTTGTAACGTGCCATTGCATCTCCCGCGACTGTCGTATATGCATGGCCGATATGTAATTTTCCGCTCGGATAATAAATCGGTGTTGTAATGTAAAATGTATTGTTTTCTTGCGGCATCTTGAAACCTCCTAATCAGAATGTCAAAAAGCTCCCGCCCAAAGGACGAGAGCGGCGATAAGTGCAAATCATATATGAATATTATTTATATTTATCCTTTATCTATGATACCATCTTAGCCTTTAAGATCAAGAATATATACATACGCCCTGAAAAAGAATAATTAAAATTAAAAATCTTTAATGAAAATAAAAAAAGTCTGTTCGTGTCGAATTTTGTCGTATATAATCAAATGAAATAAAAAACTTTGGTTCGAAAGTCTTGATTTAAAAGGATTTTTAGTAGGATAATAGCTTTATTAAATATTTATAAAATGCTGTTATTTCGGTAGTTTCTAAGACATTACTGACTATAAGAACTAATTCTTACAATCAATAGTAAACAAAATGATTGACGATTATTGGAAACCTTGTTATGCTATGAAGGTAAGGATTTTGTCGAATAATGACGAAGAAAAATATAATTTAAACAAATAAGTATCTCTTGGGAGGAGAATGTTTATGAAATCTACTGGTATTGTACGTAAAGTTGATGAATTAGGACGTGTAGTTATTCCTATCGAACTGCGTCGTACTCTTGGAATCGCAGAAAAAGATGCTCTTGAAATCTATGTTGATGATGAAAAAATCATCCTTAAAAAATATAAACCAAACATGACTTGCCAAGTAACTGGTGAAGTTTCTGATGATAACCTTAAACTTGCAGGCGGTAAATTGGTTCTTAGTAAAGAAGGCGCTGAGCAAATCATCAGCGAAATCCAAAATCAGCTTCAAAACCTTAAATAATCATTTCTTGTACAAAAAACGTTCTTGTTATGACACAAGAACGTTTTTTTATTGCTTAATATGGTAAGCATCGTACACTTCACGCTTTGGTACATTGCGATCGACTGCTGCTTTTTTAATGGCTTCTTTAGACGTAGCGCCTTTCGAGATGTAATGCTCGACATGTTCTTTCAAAGTGAGGGTTTCCCACCATTGTTCTTCCTCATCTACCTCTTCATTATTACTTCCTTCTACGACAAGACAAAACTCGCCGCGTATCTGATCCTCGTTTGCCCAACCAATGACCTCAGATATGGTTCCTCGGATAAACTCTTCATATTTCTTAGTGAGTTCACGTGTTACAGCAATTTCCCGATCTCCTAATATCTCTGCCATCGCTGACAAGGTTTCCTTCAATCTGTGAGGCGCCTCATAAAAAATGATCGTTTCCCGCCGTTTTTTAAGGGCTTCAAGCTCCTTCTTCTTTTCTTTTTTCTGTCTGTTGAGAAAACCGTAAAAGAAAAAAGGCTGCGGTACAATACCTGAAGCAATAAGAGCTGTTAATGCAGCATTTGCTCCCGGCAACGGAACAACATAACCGCCTATATCCGTAAAATCCTTTACAATTTCCGCTCCGGGATCAGAAATCGTCGGCAGACCGGCATCACTGACAAGAGCAATGTTTTTTCCCGATTTCAGCCATTCAATAATTTTGTGCCCACTGCTTTCTTTATTGTGTTCGTGATAGCTGACGAGCGGTGTTTCAATTTCATATACATGACAAAGCTTTTTCGTTTGCCTCGTATCTTCCGCAGCAATCGCATCCACTGATTTCAGCGTGTCGATCGCCCGGAATGTCATGTCCTCTAGATTTCCGATTGGGGTTGGGACCAAGTAAAGAATTCCCATGTCCGACTTTCCATTAAAGCTCATTTGGCGCCTTAACATATACAGCCTCCTTGCTGTTCCGCTTTTCTTCTATATAAAGCTCTTTTTTCTTTCGAGTTAGTTTTTTGAAATAATATTCCGCCTGCATAGCTTCCCGCTTTGTTGAAAAGCTCTCGGCAAAAATTAATTCAACCGGACGTCTTACTTTTGTGTACTTTGCGCCCTTTCCATCATTGTGTGTTTTCACTCGTTTATGCAGATCGTTGGTATACCCGGCATACCAGCTATTGTCCTTACATTTCACGACGTAGAAGAAATGGTTATTTGTCTCCATATAAAATGGTCCTGATTTCTTTTGTATATTCATTTTGTTCATCATAAACGAATAAAGGAGGAAGAATTTTTAAATCCGGGCGCCCGCCTTTGATACCTTCAACCAAAATGGTATTGGCTTCTTTCCCTTGCTTCGGATAGACAAATTGTACACGTTTTGGCTCGATTTGATAAGCCTTCATCAGTTCAAAAATCTCTAGAAGCCTTCCCGGCCGGTGAACAAGAGCTGCTTTTCCCCCTTGCTTGAGCAGCTTGCTGCTGACTGAAATGACATCCTCCAGTGTGCAGTGGATTTCATGTCTTGCAATTCGGAGATGCTCATTCATGTTTTGTTCAGTTTGTTTCGGTGTTTTAAAATACGGCGGATTGCAGGTGACAACATCATATCGATTATGTCCAAGTTTCTCCGGCATGTTTTTCAGGTCATCATGTATGATCTGAATCTGATCCTGCAGCTTATTATACTCCACGCTGCGAACAGCCATATCATGCAGCCTTTCTTGTATTTCGACTCCCAGAATGTCTGCTTTTGATCTTGTACTGAGCAGCAGCGGCACAATACCATTGCCGGTGCATAAATCAACGATTTTCCCTTTTTGAATCGGAACGTACGCAAATTTGGACAGAAGCACAGCGTCCAACGAAAAAGCAAACACTGTTGGGCTTTGTATGATTTTCATGTCCTCTGCCAGCAAATAGTCTAATCTTTCATCATCATGTAATGAAACCATCTTCTTATCCTTTCAGTACCTTTGAAAAAGGCTCCCGTCTTATGCGGAAGCCTTTTCCCTATTTTTTATTTAAGAATGACAGACAGAAAAGACAATCCTCTTTTCGAACACTTCCATAGTGGACATTGCAGATATGAAATCCTTCTTGATACAGACGTGCCAGATTATCATATCCTTCCCCTATATCAGTTTGCTCTGTCTTCTGTGTTTTTGATTCTTTTTTATCAGCTTTGAACTTTTCAATCTGCTGCGTCGTATCGTCCAGCCGTTTGCGCAAATGCTTGTTTTCAAGCTGTAAATGATGATTTTCCTCAATCATCTCACCGATATGCTGCTTCAAATCCCCCAGCTGCCGGTACAGTGAACCAATTTGTTCTTCTAAGTTAATGACTGTATCAAATAACTCTTTTTTATCCAAGGTTCCACACCTCGTTAATCTGTGGTTTGTGCGGATACGACGCCCTCTTCCAAGAGCTCTTCCCAAGTATATTCTATCACTTTTTCACGGTTTATCAGTTCCACCTGAAGCACCCGTTCCAGAATATTTAGTCCGACGACCTTCGCGGGACCGTTTGCTGTCGTAATCATTTCTCCTATATCCGGAAGCTGTTCTTTTGCCGTCTCATACTCATCGTTCTCATATTTTAGACAGCACATCAATCGTCCGCAAAGACCCGAAATCTTCGTAGGATTTAAAGACAAGTTCTGATCCTTGGCCATTTTAATGGAAACGGGTTCAAAATCTCCAAGAAACGTTGAACAGCAAAGCATTCTTCCGCAAGGACCGATTCCTCCGAGCATTTTTGCCTCATCCCTCACTCCGATTTGGCGCAGCTCAATTCTTGTCTTAAAGATAGAAGCCAAATCCTTTACAAGCTCTCTAAAGTCGACTCGGCCGTCAGCAGTGAAGTAAAAAATGACTTTATTGCGATCAAACGTGAATTCAACATCGACCAGCTTCATATCCAAGCCATGCTCAATCACTTTCTTTTGGCAGATATCAAATGCTGATAGTGCTTCCTGTTTATTTTCTTCTACAATGAGAAGATCGCGCTCGTCAGCCACACGTATCACTTTTCGAAGGGGAAGCACCACATCATGCTCATCCACCTGTTTATTTGCAATCACGACCTGGCCGTACTCAACGCCTCTGACAGTTTCTACAATTACGCAGCTGTCATGTTCTATATGAAATCCATTCGGATCAAAATAATATATTTTACCCGCTTTCTTAAAGCGGACACCAATTACATTGTACAAGCTTATCCCTCCTGCAACATTAACACCAAGTGCTCCATTAATCCTTGTACATTCACATTGGAATGAAGCCGTTTCTTTGCTTCTAAAACAGCAAGTATCTGATTCGTAACGCTTTGTTGTGTTGATTGTAGCGCATGCTGTTTTATTGATTGGAATAAGTCTTGATAAATCAATTTATCTTCATTTCCTATTTGGATGGACAACACATCACGATATATCAATAAGAGCATATCAAGACCCATTTCTTGATGGGTTTTTTCTTTGAAAAAGGGCATCCATTGATCTTGAATAAAGAAAAAAGCATGTCCTTTCCGCTGGTGTAGGACTTCATACAATTTTATCACTTTCGCTCTAGACTCTGCAAACTCATCATTTCGACTTAATTCGACTGCTTCTGCTACATTATTGGTCATGTTGGCCAGAAGCCTTGCCATATGAGGCGAGACGTCCTGTTCGATCAGTCTATCTTTAATTGCTTTCGGCTGCAAAGGCTGAAAAGGAAGGGTTTGGCATCTTGAAATGATGGTATCCAATAACCTTTGGGGCTGCTCAGTGATGAGGACGGCCATTGTGTCTTTGTTCGGTTCTTCTAAAAATTTCAGCAGGCTGTTCGCCGCATTTGCTGTCATTTGATCTGCGTGCGAAATAATATACAGCTTTTTATGCGATTCAAGTCCTGTCTTAGAAAACTCTTCTTGGAGCGCTTGAATTTGCGCCTTTTTGATTGATAAGCCATCAGGCTGAACAAGATGGAGATCAGGATGGTTCCCTGACTCTATCCGTTTACAGTTTCGGCAGCTCTCACAAGGCTCCGCGCCATCCTCCAGACAAAAGAAGCTTTTTGCAAGAAGCAGCGCGGCATCAAGCTTGCCTGTTCCTTTTTTTCCCTCAAACAAATAAGCGTGTGATAGTCTGTCCTTCTCAATACTATTATATAAAAGCTTCATCACTCTGGGCTGAAGCTCGTTCATTTCCTTCCAGGATATTGCCATTGTATCACTCTCTATGTGTAAAGGTTAATTAATAAACCTTTTATTTCGCCAATACGCTCCAGCAAATCAATTGCCGGTTTTTCCTGATCCATCATCTCTTCCGTAAGCTGTATCAATTTGTCATCTATTTCTTTCACAAGTCCCAGCGTTCTGCTGTTCCCGTAAAGGTCAAAGCTTTTCGATGTTTCATGTGAAAGGCCGCTGTCCACAGCTTCTTTGACAAAACGTTTCACAAGTCCTTTAAATCTCGCTAAGTCTTTAAAATTCCGAGATTTCGTTAGCCTTTTTCCGAATGCCTCTATATCAGATAATAGCCTGGTAAGCTGATCAAGCTTCATTTTGCTGCTTTGGTTTTCCATTGATGTTTTAAACGATGCCGTGATCTCAGATGTTTTCACAGAGGGAATCTGCTTATTATCTATAAATGTACGTATATCTTTATTAATTTTCACAGTTTCAGATCCTTAAAATTGATGAAATTCATCGACTGGAAGGACAAATACTGTCGCTCCGCCAACTTCAACTTCGACTGGATAAGGGACATAGGAATCAGCATTTCCGCCCATTGGAGATACAGGGGCAATCATCTGATCACGTTTCTGCCCGTTTTCTTTAATGAGACTCAACGCTTTATTGACGCGTATATCCTCGACACCGATCATAAACGTTGTATTGCCTGATTTAAGAAATCCTCCTGTCGTCGCAAGCTTTGTGACTCTGAAGTTGTGATCCGTTAAGGTTTTCAAAAGTCTGTTGCTGTCCTGATCTTGTACAACTGCCACTATCAATTTCATCTGTGAAGGCCTCCTTTAGATTGGAAACAACGTGATCTCGTTTACATTATTATATCAACTATTGGGAAACAGGTCACAATTGAATTTTTTTCAACGCTTCATCGATCACCTTTAGAACATCCTGAACGACGAGGTCTTTGGATTGCCCGGCATCAACTGAATGAAATCTTTCTGGAAATCGCTTCATCAGCTCTTGATAACCTTCTTGTACTTTTGTATGAAAGTCCAGTTTTTCTAAATCGAGCCTGTTTTTCTCCCGTGAGCCGTTTGCGTAAATACGCTTCAGTCCTTCTTCCGGATCAATTGAAAAATAAACCGTTACATGGGGCATCATATCTCCAATGGCAAATTCATTAATGGACAGAACCTCATCAATTCCAAGTCCTCTTGCATATCCTTGATACGCAAGAGAACTGTCTATGAATCTGTCGCAAAGAACGATAAACCCCTGTTCTAAAGCAGGTTTTACTTTTTCAACTAAATGCTGGCGTCTTGCAGCCGCATATAAGAGAGCTTCTGTTTTTGGGTCCATTAATGTATTGTTCTCATTCAGAATAACCTCTCGAATTTGTTCTGCAATATCTATTCCGCCTGGCTCTCGAGTTGCCATAACCTGAAGGCCTTCTGCTGTCAGTATGTTTTTGATCTCCTGCAGAACAGTCGTTTTTCCTGCACCTTCAGGACCTTCGAATGTAATAAATAAACCGCTCATGATTTCTCCTCTTCTATATAAACAAGTAGTTGTTTCTCTTTGATTTTCATATTCCCTTGAACATGCGTTTTCATGCTGATCAAGCGGCTGAGTTTTTGCACACTTTCTTTTGTTATTCTTTCTCCCGCCATAATCATCGGGATACCCGGAGGATAAGGGATGATATCTTCTGCATTCAGCCGGCCGGCTGCTTCCTCAAAGCTCACATATTCTTTCTTAAACGAATGTAAGACCTTTTTTGGATAAGGCAAGACAGTAACAGGCTGCACACCCCATTCTGCAGAAACAAACGTCTGATCCGGAGGCGTTTTCTCAATCTCTTCATCGATGCTTCTAATGGTTTCAGCATTTATTCTCCGTTTTCCTCCTAATGGGAGAACGAGCAGTACTTGATTTTCATCAGCAAGCTCAGTGAATATGTTGGCACGCTCTAATATGCTTTGCAGCGTATAGCCAGAATGCCCGCGTTTTGAACGAATTGTGAGCTTCAGCGGGTCCGTGATGATCAGTGGATTAGCAGGGTTAACAGCTTCTGCATTTGTAAGTGAATCAAACGTTTGTTTAAGTGTTTGTATCCGCTGCAGAATGTCAGAAAGCTTTTGTTCTTCTATAATATGCTGTACATAAGCGCGGGCAATATCTAACGAAGCCATAATCGGATAAGACGGGCTGCTGCTTTGTAATCGGTTTAAATACTCTGCCACCCGATCCCTGTTAATCCTGCAGCTGGTGTTGAGATGCAAATAAGAACCCATCGTCATGGCAGGCAACGTTTTGTGGGCCGACTGAACAACAATATCTGCCCCCATTTTTAAAGCTGAGACCGGAAAAGGCTCACCTAAAATAAAATGTGCGCCATGCGCTTCATCGACCAAAACAGGAATCCCGTAATGATGGGCTTCAGTAATGATCTCAGTCAAATCAGCACTATGTCCGTAATATGTCGGATTGGTCAGTACCAAGCCTTTCGCATCTGGATATGCTTCCAGGGCCTCTTTAATTGTTCCAAGCGGAACATGCGTAGGCACATGCATCGCTGAATCAACGTCAGGTGCAAGATAAACCGGCTCAGCACCGGCCAAATCAACAGCATGAAATACAGATTTATGACAGTTTCTTTGAACCAGAATTGTATCACCAGGTTCACAAACAGATAAAATCATCGCTAAGTTTCCGACAGTCGTACCATTTACCAGAAAAAAACTTTCCGCCGATCCATATAATTGACTGACAAGCTCCTGAGCTTCCTTAATCACCCCGGAAGGATGATGGAGATCATCCAGTCCTGCCAGTTCAGTTACATCAATGGTGAGAAGCGGATCGAATATTGACTTAGCGTCATCAAAAAAGACATCTCCATTGTGATGTCCCGGAACATGAAATGAATGAGAATTTCTTCTCGCATGTTGAATTAATGCTTTATATAAAGGTGTGTTCATGAAAACAATCCTTTGAATGTGTCTTCTTACACCTTATTATATCGTGCCTCTGACAGAACTTAAAGCCAGACTTACTGGTAACTATCTTTCCTTTATTGTAAGCAGCTTTTGCTTCAGGTCGCCTTCCATCATCATGAGCTCTTCTTCTGCCTGACGGCGTTTGATTCGTCCTTCTTCTTGTATAGTCAGTGTTTCTTCAAGCGTGCTTATTAAGCTTTCCTGCACCTTCTTCAAGGTATCTATATCAACAAGGCCTCTTTCATTTGCCCGTGCAGTTTCAATTGTATTGGTTTTTAAAAGCTCCGCATTTTTCAGCAAAAGCTCATTGGTTGTATCAGATACTTTCTGTTGTGCATCCACTGCATTGCGCTGCCTTAAAAGCGTCAGCGCAATGGCAACTTGATTTTTCCATAACGGAATCGCTGTCACAATGGATGACTGAATCTTTTCAGCTAACGCTTGGTTTGTATTTTGAATCAGCCTGATTTGCGGTGCACTTTGAATTGTAATTTGCCTGCTCAGCAACAAATCATGCACCCTTTTATCTAACCGGTCAGCAAATTGAATTAAATCATTCACCTCTTGAACGGCCATTTGGTTATGATCACTCGATTCAGCCTGTTGCTTCAGTTCAGGAATTGTTTTCGTTTTTAATTCCTCCAGCTTCAGTTCTCCTGCAGCAATATAAACATTCAGCGCGGCAAAATATTCTTTATTTTTTTCATATAACTGCTCTAACAGCTTGTTGTCACTGATTAAAGCATTTTTAGAGTGCTCCAGCTTCAAGCTGATTCTGTCTATCTGCACACTGGTCTTTTGGTATTTAGACAGCACCTCTTGAAGAGAACTTGATACTCTTCCAAACATGCGTGCCAAAATACCCTTTTTCTTAGATTGGAGATCATCAGGATTTACTTGCTCCAGCTTTTTCATCAGCTCTCCAAGTATTTCGCCAATCTCCCCGACATCCTTCTTTTGAACATGATTAATCATATCATGAGAAAAGTTCAGCAGTTTAGATTGAGCTTGTGAACCGTATAAGACAATGCTTTGCATATTTTTATGATCAATCTGTCCAGCAAGCTGAATTGCTTTTTCCTTGTTTTCCTCAGGAAGAACATCAACAAGCCGTACTTGCTCTTTCTCTGCTTTTACAGCCTCCGAACCTGGTATCTCTATGTTACCACCAAAAGGATCTGCCAATAATTCATCTATATGAAGGTCGCTTTGGTCTCGGTTCATCGCTCTTACCCTCTTCCCTTATTTCTTTAATGAATGTTTTGCTGCGTCTAATTCAAACTGCAACTCGTCAATTTCATCATCCATTGCCTGAGTTAAATCTTCCTCTAAACGCTTGGTCAATTCAGTAAGAGTGATGCGTGTCTCACTTAACGACATCGACAGTTCTTTGCTTTTTTTTGGGTGAGATGATAGAAAAGCATACTTCTCTGTCAATTCAACAACCGAATCGAGAGTTTGATAAAAAAATCGTTCTGCCTGATAAAACCGCTTTGGCTCTTTTTTGGTGAGGAGATAAATCCTTCTCACAATCCTTAGCATTTCTGCATTTTGCTTAAACATTTGAATGCTTTTAGCCTGAAACAAGGCTTTCCTAAGACGGATCATTTTCTGCCTTGCTTCCTCTAAGTTTTTCTTAATGTAAGCATACTCTCTTCCTGTCAATTCATGCTTTTTAAGAAATAACCGTCTTGCATTCCAGATGCCAGCTATATATACGGCTGCTCCAGAAGCAAGCCCATAAACAATAGATAAAAAAAGCGACTGGTTTAAACCAAAAAAGCTCAATATTCCAATGAAAACAAAAGTCGCACTGCTAGTTAAACTCCACATCAAAAAGTGAAAAAATCTCTGCATGAGATAATCGACTCCTGTGTCTATACTCAGTTTTAATATTATTATCTACTACGTTCAATCCTTAAACAAGTTTCATCTTCTTTTTATTATTAAGAGTACAAAAAAAGACCTTTTCAGGTCTATGAATATAATGGCGGTGTATGAATGCTCTTTAGTTTTTTTACATAAAACGCATAGTCAGGATCAGAAGTTGATGTAGAAATTACTTTTCTCTCACAATCTAAGCATATGAATTTCGTATAAAGATGAATGCCTCTATTCTTCTCTAGATCACAAATCACACATGTATGATTAAGTTTAACTGTTTCGTCCATCTTCTCCACCTCCGTACAATTAGCCTCCCCTTAAAACGGATATTGTATACACTATTTAGATCTTTTCGAAACTTGAAATCAGTATATGGGCTGTATAAGCCCTCGGTGTTTGTATTTGTTTGATTTTCTCGATCTTGAGTAAACAAAAAACCCAGCTCAATGAGCTGGGTTTAAGCTTGCTTGGCGGCGTCCTACTCTCACAGGGGGAAACCCCCGACTACCATCGGCGCTGAAGAGCTTAACTTCCGTGTTCGGTATGGGAACGGGTGTGACCTCTTCGCTATCGCCACCAAACAAATTGAGAGTGTTCTCTCAAAACTAGATAACAGGTGTGACATCATTCAAAATATGGTTAAGTCCTCGATCGATTAGTATCTGTCAGCTCCATGTGTCGCCACACTTCCACCTCAGACCTATCAACCTGATCATCTTTCAGGGATCTTACTTCCTTGCGGAATGGGAAATCTCATCTTGAGGGGGGCTTCATGCTTAGATGCTTTCAGCACTTATCCCGTCCGCACATAGCTACCCAGCGATGCCCTTGGCAGAACAACTGGTACACCAGCGGTGCGTCCATCCCGGTCCTCTCGTACTAAGGACAGCTCCTCTCAAATTTCCTGCGCCCGCGACGGATAGGGACCGAACTGTCTCACGACGTTCTGAACCCAGCTCGCGTACCGCTTTAATGGGCGAACAGCCCAACCCTTGGGACCGACTACAGCCCCAGGATGCGATGAGCCGACATCGAGGTGCCAAACCTCCCCGTCGATGTGGACTCTTGGGGAGATAAGCCTGTTATCCCCGGGGTAGCTTTTATCCGTTGAGCGATGGTACCTTCCATGCGGAACCACCGGATCACTAAGCCCGACTTTCGTCCCTGCTCGACTTGTAGGTCTCGCAGTCAAGCTCCCTTGTGCCTTTACACTCTGCGAATGATTTCCAACCATTCTGAGGGAACCTTTGGGCGCCTCCGTTACCTTTTAGGAGGCGACCGCCCCAGTCAAACTGCCCACCTGACACTGTCTCCCCGCCCGATAAGGGCGGCGGGTTAGAAGGTCAATACAGCCAGGGTAGTATCCCACCGATGCCTCCACCGAAGCTGGCGCTCCGGTTTCCAAGGCTCCTACCTATCCTGTACAAGCTGTACCAACATTCAATATCAGGCTGCAGTAAAGCTCCACGGGGTCTTTCCGTCCTGTCGCGGGTAACCTGCATCTTCACAGGTACTATAATTTCACCGAGTCTCTCGTTGAGACAGTGCCCAGATCGTTGCGCCTTTCGTGCGGGTCGGAACTTACCCGACAAGGAATTTCGCTACCTTAGGACCGTTATAGTTACGGTACGCCGTTTACTGGGGCTTCAATTCGCACCTTCGCTTACGCTAAGCGCTCCTCTTAACCTTCCAGCACCGGGCAGGCGTCAGCCCCTATACTTCGCCTTACGGCTTCGCAGAGACCTGTGTTTTTGCTAAACAGTCGCCTGGGCCTATTCACTGCGGCTCTCTCGGGCTTGCACCCTAACAGAGCACCCCTTCTCCCGAAGTTACGGGGTCATTTTGCCGAGTTCCTTAACGAGAGTTCTCTCGATCACCTTAGGATTCTCTCCTCGCCTACCTGTGTCGGTTTGCGGTACGGGCACCTCTCACCTCGCTAGAGGCTTTTCTTGGCAGTGTGGAATCAGGAACTTCGCTACTATATTTCGCTCGCCATCACAGCTCAGCCTTATGGGAAACGGATTTGCCTATTTCCCAGCCTAACTGCTTGGACGCGGATATCCAATACCGCGCTTACCCTATCCTCCTGCGTCCCCCCATTGCTCAAATGGTGAGGAGGTGGTACAGGAATATCAACCTGTTGTCCATCGCCTACGCCTTTCGGCCTCGGCTTAGGTCCCGACTAACCCTGAGCGGACGAGCCTTCCTCAGGAAACCTTAGGCATTCGGTGGAGGGGATTCTCACCCCTCTTTCGCTACTCATACCGGCATTCTCACTTCTAAGCGCTCCACCAGTCCTTCCGGTCTGGCTTCACAGCCCTTAGAACGCTCTCCTACCACTGTTCGAAGAACAGTCCGCAGCTTCGGTGATACGTTTAGCCCCGGTACATTTTCGGCGCAGAGTCACTCGACCAGTGAGCTATTACGCACTCTTTAAATGGTGGCTGCTTCTAAGCCAACATCCTGGTTGTCTAAGCAACTCCACATCCTTTTCCACTTAACGTATACTTTGGGACCTTAGCTGGCGGTCTGGGCTGTTTCCCTTTCGACTACGGATCTTATCACTCGCAGTCTGACTCCCAAGGATAAGTCATTGGCATTCGGAGTTTGACTGAATTCGGTAACCCGGTAGGGGCCCCTAGTCCAATCAGTGCTCTACCTCCAAGACTCTTACCTTGAGGCTAGCCCTAAAGCTATTTCGGAGAGAACCAGCTATCTCCAGGTTCGATTGGCATTTCACCCCTACCCACACCTCATCCCCGCACTTTTCAACGTGCGTGGGTTCGGGCCTCCATTCAGTGTTACCTGAACTTCACCCTGGACATGGGTAGATCACCTGGTTTCGGGTCTACGACCACGTACTCATGCGCCCTATTCAGACTCGCTTTCGCTGCGGCTCCGCATCTTCTGCTTAACCTTGCACGGGATCGTAACTCGCCGGTTCATTCTACAAAAGGCACGCCATCACCCGTTAACGGGCTCTGACTACTTGTAGGCACACGGTTTCAGGATCTCTTTCACTCCCCTTCCGGGGTGCTTTTCACCTTTCCCTCACGGTACTGGTTCACTATCGGTCACTAGGGAGTATTTAGCCTTGGGAGATGGTCCTCCCGGATTCCGACGGAATTTCACGTGTTCCGCCGTACTCAGGATCCACTCAGGAGAGAACGAAGTTTTGACTACAGGGCTGTTACCTCCTATGGCGGCCTTTCCAGACCTCTTCATCTACCTCGTTCCTTTGTAACTCCGTACAGAGTGTCCTACAACCCCAAGAGGCAAGCCTCTTGGTTTGGGCTAATCCCGTTTCGCTCGCCGCTACTCAGGGAATCGCATTTGCTTTCTCTTCCTCCGGGTACTTAGATGTTTCAGTTCCCCGGGTCTGCCTTCTCATATCCTATGAATTCAGATATGGATACCACTCCATTACGAGTGGTGGGTTTCCCCATTCGGAAATCTCCGGATCAAAGCTTGCTTACAGCTCCCCGAAGCATATCGGTGTTCGTCCCGTCCTTCATCGGCTCCTAGTGCCAAGGCATCCACCGTGCGCCCTTTCTAACTTAACCGTTAAAAAGAATCACTATGTGATATCTTGTGTTACTAATTGAATGTGATGTCTACTGTTATCTAGTTTTCAAAGAACACGTTGGTGGAGCCTAGCGGGATCGAACCGCTGACCTCCTGCGTGCAAAGCAGGCGCTCTCCCAGCTGAGCTAAGGCCCCGTTATATAAGATGGTGGGCCTGAGTGGACTCGAACCACCGACCTCACGCTTATCAGGCGTGCGCTCTAACCAGCTGAGCTACAGGCCCATCTTAACTTATTCAAGGAACAAAGTTCCTTCAAAACTAAACAAGACAGGGAACGTTCTGCTTATAAGACCCAAGGTCTTATATTCCGTATAATATCCTTAGAAAGGAGGTGATCCAGCCGCACCTTCCGATACGGCTACCTTGTTACGACTTCACCCCAATCATCTGTCCCACCTTCGGCGGCTGGCTCCTAAAAGGTTACCTCACCGACTTCGGGTGTTACAAACTCTCGTGGTGTGACGGGCGGTGTGTACAAGGCCCGGGAACGTATTCACCGCGGCATGCTGATCCGCGATTACTAGCGATTCCAGCTTCACGCAGTCGAGTTGCAGACTGCGATCCGAACTGAGAACAGATTTGTGGGATTGGCTTAACCTCGCGGTTTCGCTGCCCTTTGTTCTGTCCATTGTAGCACGTGTGTAGCCCAGGTCATAAGGGGCATGATGATTTGACGTCATCCCCACCTTCCTCCGGTTTGTCACCGGCAGTCACCTTAGAGTGCCCAACTGAATGCTGGCAACTAAGATCAAGGGTTGCGCTCGTTGCGGGACTTAACCCAACATCTCACGACACGAGCTGACGACAACCATGCACCACCTGTCACTCTGCCCCCGAAGGGGACGTCCTATCTCTAGGATTGTCAGAGGATGTCAAGACCTGGTAAGGTTCTTCGCGTTGCTTCGAATTAAACCACATGCTCCACCGCTTGTGCGGGCCCCCGTCAATTCCTTTGAGTTTCAGTCTTGCGACCGTACTCCCCAGGCGGAGTGCTTAATGCGTTAGCTGCAGCACTAAGGGGCGGAAACCCCCTAACACTTAGCACTCATCGTTTACGGCGTGGACTACCAGGGTATCTAATCCTGTTCGCTCCCCACGCTTTCGCTCCTCAGCGTCAGTTACAGACCAGAGAGTCGCCTTCGCCACTGGTGTTCCTCCACATCTCTACGCATTTCACCGCTACACGTGGAATTCCACTCTCCTCTTCTGCACTCAAGTTCCCCAGTTTCCAATGACCCTCCCCGGTTGAGCCGGGGGCTTTCACATCAGACTTAAGAAACCGCCTGCGAGCCCTTTACGCCCAATAATTCCGGACAACGCTTGCCACCTACGTATTACCGCGGCTGCTGGCACGTAGTTAGCCGTGGCTTTCTGGTTAGGTACCGTCAAGGTACCGCCCTATTCGAACGGTACTTGTTCTTCCCTAACAACAGAGCTTTACGATCCGAAAACCTTCATCACTCACGCGGCGTTGCTCCGTCAGACTTTCGTCCATTGCGGAAGATTCCCTACTGCTGCCTCCCGTAGGAGTCTGGTAGTGTCTCAGTCCCAGTGTGGCCGATCACCCTCTCAGGTCGGCTACGCATCGTTGCCTTGGTGAGCCATTACCTCACCAACTAGCTAATGCGCCGCGGGTCCATCTGTAAGTGGTAGCCGAAGCCACCTTTTATGTTTGAACCATGCGGTTCAAACAACCATCCGGTATTAGCCCCGGTTTCCCGGAGTTATCCCAGTCTTACAGGCAGGTTACCCACGTGTTACTCACCCGTCCGCCGCTAACATCAGGGAGCAAGCTCCCATCTGTCCGCTCGACTTGCATGTATTAGGCACGCCGCCAGCGTTCGTCCTGAGCCAGGATCAAACTCTCCGATAAAGTAGTTTGACTGACTACGCACATTGCTGTGCGATTTATAAAAATGAATTAACAGGTACGTTTTGTCTTGTTTAGTTTTCAAAGAACTTTGTTTACCGCTCGTTTAAGCGACTTTATTATCATAACATTTACCGCCGCTACTGTCAACAACTTTTTAGCATTTTCTTTTCAAAAAAGCTGTTCGTCATCAGCGACGTATATTAGAATAACACCTTCAGTTGTCTAAGTCAATACATAATATCAATTAAATGATAAATTGCTTAATGACGACTAACGCAGCTATTCCGGGTATTCCTAAAATTCCGCTGATAGCTGTTGTAACCAGATTAATCGGCACATGAATGCCAAGACTGCCGCCAAACATATTTACACAAACCAGCAGCAAAGCACCTGCCACAAATTTAACAGCTGTGATGCCAATCCACTTTAAAGGCTTCGCAGCTGAACCTGATAAAAAAAGAAGAATAACCAGTCCTAAAATAATCCCAATAATAAAAATAGGCTCCATGAATCTTCTCATCTCCTTCGCTTGTTCTAGTACAAGCTTATGAGAAGATCCAGGAGTTTAGACCACTTACTTCCACCGGCTGATTTTTAAATTTCGCTGCTTCGCTTCCCTTAAGTAAAAAAAATACTTCGCTTCAGCTACTTTCAGTTCGTATAACACTTCAGCAGACGGTTCTAAGCTTTTTTCAACCAGCTTTTTTTGCCTGTTCCACTCTTCCTTTTGCTTAAAAAGCTGCTCGGTTAGTTTTTCATCAAACTCTCTTCTTAATGTTTTCTTGCGAAGAAAACCCATGGATCGCTTTTTCCTCCTTACAATTCACGTCTTCCTTCAAGTGCTTTAGAAAGAGTGACCTCATCAGCATATTCCAAATCACCGCCGACGGGCAGTCCGTGGGCAATACGGGAGAGCTTAATACCAGACGGCTTGAGGAGCCTTGATATATACATCGCCGTTGCTTCCCCTTCTATATTAGGGTTTGTCGCGAGGATCACTTCTGTCACTTGATCATCCTGTAATCGTTTTAACAATTCTGGTATTTTAATATCCTCCGGTCCGATGCCGTCCATTGGAGAAATAGCGCCGTGAAGAACGTGATACTGTCCGTTGTATTCCTTCATTTTCTCCATAGCGATAACATCCTTAGGGTCTTGCACAACACAGATAACTGACTTATCCCTGCGCGTATCTTCACATATATAGCAAGGGTCCTGATCTGTAATATGCCCGCAAACTGAACAATATGTCAGATTGCGTTTCGCATTTACTAATGCTTTCGCAAAATCTAATACTACATCTTCTTTCATACCTAGAACAAAAAAAGCCAGACGAACCGCTGTTTTCGGTCCGATCCCTGGCAATTTCATAAAGCTGTCAATCAGCTTTGATATTGGTTCAGGATATTGCATGTTCTTTTATCCCCCTAGAATAAACCTGGCATGTTCATTCCCTTTGTAAATTGACCCATTGTTTCGTTTGTGATTTCGTCAACTTTTTTCAAAGCTTCATTCGTTGCAGCAAGCACTAAATCTTGAAGCATATCAATATCTTCAGGATCAACGACTTCTTCTTTGATGATAACATCCAGGATTTCTTTTTGGCCGTTTGCTTTTACTGTTACCATACCGCCGCCTGCAGTTCCTTCAACAACCTTTTCTGCAAGCTCTTCTTGAGCCTTCGCCATGTCCTTTTGCATTTTTTGCATTTGTTTCATCATTTTTTGCATATTACCCATTCCGCCACGCATAGCATTCACTCTCTTTCATTTTGTTAGTCTTTTATTTCAATTAGATCCGCTCCAACAAGCTTTTTCGCTTCGGCAATAAGCGGGTCTTCTTCAGCCGGTTCATTTGATCCTTCATTTTCCTGCTGATGATCTTCTAAAAATTCTTCTCTTATTTTACCCCATTGTGCTTCTGGAACGCCAATCAAATCCATTCTTTTTCCGAGCATCGATTCTAAAATCTGCTCTAGATTAGTCCGGACTCCGTTGTTATCCTCAGCGACCATTTTACAATGAATTTCATATTTGAATTTCAGAACAAATGCCGCCGATCCGGCAGCCACAGGTTCACTGTCATTCAGCAAAGCGGCATGTGATACTTTGTTTTGCTGTTTGAGATGAGCAAGAAGCTTGCCCCAACTGTTTCTGAGCAGATCAAGATCCGGTCTTGTGGCTTCCTTCAAAATCTCATGAATTCTGCCTACTGGCGCTTTGTAATTGGATTTCCCGCCCTTTGGCACACGCGGCGCTTCTTTTTTCGGGCTTTCCGCAGCTGCTTTTATGCCCGTTGTTTTGAGCCGCTCTACTTCCTGTTCGAGCTGCTGGATTTTTTTCATCAGCATATCCACTTCCGGGAGATCAGCAGCAGATTGATGTGAGGTTTGGCAAATCTTCACAACGGCCACTTCGAAAAAGATACGCGGATGATTTGTCCATTTCATTTCCTGATGGCTCTTGTTCAGAATATCAATCATTTCATATAGGGCCTGAGCCGGAATTTGTTCACTTAGTTCCCGGAACGTTTCATCGACTTTTACTTTCTCAAGCACTCCCTCTAAGCCAGGGGCTGTTTTGTACAGCAGCATGTCCCTGAAATAGAAAATCATATCTTCTATCAGCTTAGCTGGATCTTTTCCTTGCTGAAGCAATTCATTTAATGTTTCCAGTGCGTCAGAAACGTTTTTATCATGCAGGGATTTTGCAAGCTTCCCGATATATAATTGAGAAACAGCACCCGTAATTAAAAGCGCATCTTCGACTTTCAGGATATCGCCGCTGAATGATATGGCCTGATCAAGGAGGCTCAGGGCATCCCTCATCCCTCCGTCTGCAGCACTCGCGATGATATCCAGCGATCCTTCCTCCACTTGCAGCTGTTCAGCATCAACAATTTTATTCATGCGCCCTACAATCGCTTGGGAGGTAATTCGTTTAAAGTCAAAACGCTGACATCTAGAGATAATGGTTAAAGGAATTTTGTGCGGTTCAGTTGTTGCTAATATGAAGATACAATGCTCAGGCGGCTCTTCTAATGTTTTTAGTAATGCATTAAAAGCGCCGATAGAAAGCATATGCACCTCATCTATGATATATACCTTATATGTGACGGCCGATGGGGCAAACTTCACTTTATCGCGAATGTCACGAATCTCATCAACACCGTTATTAGAAGCGGCGTCAATTTCTATGACATCGGATATTGACCCGTTTGTTATCCCTTTACAGGCCGCACATTCGTTGCATGGCTCATCAACAGGAGCATGTTCACAGTTGACAGCCTTGGCAAATATTTTGGCTGCACTGGTTTTTCCGGTTCCTCTTGGCCCGGAAAACAGATAGGCGTGAGAAAACTTTTTTTGCAAAAGGGCATTTTGCAGCGTTTTTGTAATGTGTTCTTGTCCGACCACATCTTCAAAGCGCTGAGGCCTGAATACTCGATATAAAGCTTGGTAACTCACGGGTTTGCCCTCCTCCGTTATTCATCATTCCCATTATACATGAACCTTGTTTCGATTCCAAAAGCTCTTTTTACATAACAAAAAACTCACCTAATGTTAGGTGAGTCTGAAAATTTGATGATTGATTTACCGTGCACCTTCTGTCGATTCGCTACCCTAAGCGTTACTTAAGCAGTTAGCTCGGCCCAGGCAACCCTGCGGCACATGAGAGGTTTCACTTAATGCTGCTTCCTTCCGGACCTGACATGGTTCATGAATTCCCATTGCGCAGGACCCAAACGTCAACACCACTTACTTAAGGCAGGCCTTAAAGTAAACGAACCTCGAGAAGGGATTCGGCCCTGCTAGAGCGGATTGCAGGTACAGGGCACCGCTACCTCCCCGCTTAGCACGGCAAAATAAATATCAAATTTTATGTTGCATCTATTACGATGCACACTTAAGTATATCTGTTTCCCCTAAAAATTGCAACCGTACTATTCAGACAAGTTTTTCCTGGCGGCTTTCTTCTTTTTTCTTAGTTCTCTGAAAAACGCACTGAGCATTCCGCCGCATTCTTCCTCAAGTACACCGCTCACCACTTCAGCCTGATGATTAAAGCGTTCCTCCTGAAGAAGGTTCATTAGCGTGCCTGAACAGCCGCCTTTCGGATCAAATGCGCCAAAAACCACTTTTTCCACTCGAGAAAGTACGACTGCACCAGCACACATTGGACAAGGCTCAAGCGTCACATAAAGAGTCGCACCTTCCAGCCGCCATGTTCTGAGTGCCTTACACGCTTCATCAATTACAAGCATTTCTGCATGGGCAATAGATCGCTGTTCAGTCTCTCTTAAATTATGTGCACGCGCTATAATTTCATCATTAACGACAAGCACCGCACCTATTGGCACTTCACCTTTCTCTTCAGCCTTTTTCGCTTCTTTAATTGCTTCTTTCATATAAAGTTCATCTTGTGTCATAAGGATAAGCTCTCTTTTCAAAGTTTTTTCATTGCCTAAAAAGGCTACATATTAACTATAACTGAAACGGAAAGGAGACTGTCGATTGTCCAAAGCAGATACAGCCCTTCTCATTGTAGACATGATCAATAATTTTGAATTCGATATGGGAGAAGCCCTCGCTAAAAAAACAGAAAAAATCGTTCCTCATATTTTATCATTAAAGGAGCACGCGAGACAAAATGAATGGCCGATTATTTACATCAATGATCATTATGGACTTTGGCAAGCTGACATTAAAAACATTCAGCAAGAATGCACAAATGAAAGAAGCAAGGATATCATCACAAAGATAGCTCCGGAAGATGCTGATTATTTTTTAATCAAACCAAAACATTCCGCTTTCTACGAAACTGCACTTCACACCCTTCTTACTGAGTTGCAGGTGAGACATATTATCTTAACAGGTATAGCCGGCAATATATGTGTGCTGTTTACCGCTAATGACGCTTATATGAGGGAATACAGCATCACGATTCCTAAGGACTGTATAGCGTCAAACAGTGACGAAGATAACGAATTCGCCTTAACTATGATGGAGAATGTTCTTTTCGCAGAAATTACGACGGAAGAACAAATTACAGAAAAATAAACATGATCAGCGCTTTTCTTTCATACATTGATAGCGATATGAAAGGAGGCGTTTTTCATTCAAATTTATGTGGTAAAACAAGGCGACACTCTTTCTGCTATCGCTTCACAATACAGAACAACCGTAAGTGAGATCACTGAAACGAATGAAATACCGAATCCCGACAGCCTTGTTGTCGGACAAACCATTGTCATTCCAATAGCTGGCCAGTTCTATGATGTGAAGCGAGGTGATACCCTGACATCTATCGCCCGGCAGTTCAATACAACGGCAGCCGAGCTCGCAAGGGTTAACCGCATCCAGTTAAATACCGTGCTTCAGATTGGTTTCCGTTTATACATCCCACCAGCTCCTAAACGAGACATCGAATCAAATGCTTATTTGGAGCCCCGAGGAAATCAAGTCAGCGAAAATCTCCAGCAGGCGGCCAGAGAAGCGTCACCCTACTTAACGTACCTTGGCGCATTCAGCTTCCAGGCACAGCGGAACGGAACCTTAGTCGCACCGCCTTTAACGAATTTAAGGAGCATTACAGAAAGTCAAAATACAACATTGATGATGATTATCACGAACCTAGAAAACCAAGCATTCAGCGATGAACTTGGCCGGATCCTTTTGAACGACGAAACTGTAAAAAGACGGCTTCTAAATGAAATAGTCGAGAATGCCAGACGATATGGCTTCCGTGACATTCATTTCGACTTTGAATATTTGCGGCCCCAGGATAGAGAGGCTTATAATCAATTCCTCCGCGAAGCAAGGGATCTTTTTCATCGAGAGGGCTTAGAAATTTCTACGGCTCTTGCTCCTAAAACAAGTGCAACACAGCAGGGCAGATGGTATGAAGCTCATGATTACAGGGCACATGGCCAAATTGTCGACTTTGTTGTTCTCATGACATATGAATGGGGCTATAGCGGCGGGCCGCCTCAAGCGGTTTCTCCAATTGGACCTGTCCGTGATGTCATAGAATATGCTTTGACTGAAATGCCTGCGAACAAAATTGTCATGGGCCAGAATTTATATGGATATGACTGGACGCTGCCATATACAGCAGGGGGAACTCCGGCAAGAGCTGTAAGCCCTCAGCAAGCCATTGTCATAGCTGATCAGAACAATGCTTCCATTCAGTATGACCAAACCGCTCAAGCTCCTTTCTTCCGCTATACTGATGCAGAAAACAGAAGGCACGAGGTATGGTTCGAGGATGCCCGCTCAATTCAAGCAAAATTCAATCTGATTAAAGAGCTGAATTTAAGAGGCATCAGCTATTGGAAGCTGGGTCTTTCCTTTCCACAAAACTGGCTGCTGCTGTCTGATCAATTTAATGTTGTCAAAAAGACGTTTCGATAATTTGGAAACGTCTTTTTTTCATGGGGGCACCCAAGGGTTGTGATACAATATGAAGGTCGGTAACTGACGCACGTTTTTCAGATATAAGGAGGATTCCGATGAATACAGCCCCTTTTATTGCAATAGAAGGTCCTATCGGGGCAGGAAAAACAACTCTCGCAACGATGCTCTCACAAGAATTCGGATTCCCTATGATCAATGAGATTGTAGAGGATAACCCGTACCTTGATAAGTTTTATGACAATATAGAGGAATGGAGCTTCCAGCTCGAGATGTTTTTTCTTTGTCACAGATACAAACAGCTTGAAGACACCAGTGATCACTTTTTAAAAAAGGGACAGCCTGTAATAGCTGATTATCATATTTATAAAAATGTGATTTTTGCGGAACGCACCTTGTCTCCACATCAGCTGGAAAAATACAAAAAGATATATCACCTGCTAACGGATGATCTGCCAAAGCCGAATTTCATCATTTACATAAAGGCCAGTCTGCCTACATTGCTACACCGCATTGAAAAACGCGGGCGCCCCTTTGAGAAAAAAATTGAAACTAGCTATTTGGAGCAGCTGATTTCAGATTATGAAGTCGCCATCAAGCAGCTGCAGGAAGCAGACCCTGAACTTACAGTGTTAACCGTAGATGGTGATTCAAAGGATTTCGTTTTGAATAAGAGCGACTTTGAACGCATTGCCGCCCATGTAAAGGAGCTTATCGTATGAAGGAACATCATATCCCTAAGAATTCAATTATTACAGTAGCAGGAACAGTAGGTGTTGGAAAATCGACTTTAACAAAAACTTTAGCTAAACGGCTTGGATTTAAAACATCGTTGGAGGAAGTCGATCATAATCCATATTTGGAAAAGTTCTATCATGATTTTGAACGTTGGAGCTTTCATCTTCAAATTTACTTCTTAGCTGAACGCTTCAAAGAACAGAAAACAATTTTTGAAGCCGGCGGAGGTTTTGTACAGGATCGTTCGATTTATGAAGATACAGGAATTTTCGCAAAAATGCATGCTGATAAAGGGACAATGTCAAAGGTTGATTATAAGACTTACACAAGCCTTTTCGAAGCAATGGTAATGACACCGTATTTCCCGCACCCAGATGTGTTGATCTATTTAGAAGGAGATCTGGAGAACATTTTAAACCGGATTGAACAACGCGGCCGTGAGATGGAGCTTCAGACAAGCAGGTCTTATTGGGAAGAAATGCATACACGCTACGAGAACTGGATAAGCGGTTTTAATGCCTGCCCTGTTTTAAAACTTCGCATTGAAGATTATGATCTTCTGAACGACGAAAACTCGATTGAAAATATTGTAGATCAAATTGCTTCAGTTATTCATGATAATCAAAAAAAGTGAATCTCAGTCGAGATTCACTTTTTCTTTAAAATAAAAAATCCGCCGCACCGAATGCAACGGACAAAACAATCTCCAATATATGCTTGTGTTTCATTAGAATTAAAATCAATATGGCGGAGGAAGAGGGATTCGAACCCCCGCGGGCTTTGACACCCCTGTCGGTTTTCAAGACCGATCCCTTCAGCCGGACTTGGGTATTCCTCCGTATCGACAAGACTTACTATATCACGTATGTCCTCGTGTGGTCAAGCATTTTTAAAAACTTTTTTTGTTTTTATGAAAATGCCGTGTTTACATAAGCAAAAAGGCGCACCTTGTCAGGCACGCCTTTCCATAATTTACGGTTTCATTACTTCTCTATTCCCCATATAAGGACGGAGCACTTTCGGAATCACAACGCTTCCGTCTTCCTGCTGATAATTTTCTAAGATAGCGGCAACTGTTCTTCCAACCGCCAGTCCTGAACCGTTCAGTGTGTGTACATGCTCAGGCTTGCCTTTAGCTTCACGTCTGAAACGAATATTCGCACGTCTCGCCTGGAACGCTTCGAAGTTGCTGCAAGAAGAGATTTCTCGATATGTGTCTTGGCTTGGAATCCAAACTTCGATATCGTATTTTTTCGCAGCCGTAAAGCCTAAGTCACCCGTACACATGCTCATGACACGGTATGGAAGCTCAAGCAGCTGAAGAACCCGTTCTGCTTGGTTTGTAAGCTTCTCTAATTCTTCATAAGAATCTTCAGGCTTCACAAACTTTACAAGCTCAACTTTATTAAATTGGTGCTGACGAATTAATCCGCGTGTGTCACGTCCTGCTGAACCAGCTTCAGAACGGAAGCAAGCACTGAATGCCGCATAGTTGATCGGCAGGCTGTCACCTGAAAGGATTTCATCGCGATGCATGTTTGTAATCGGCACTTCCGCCGTTGGAATTAAGAAATAATCTTCTTCTCTGATTTTAAATGCATCCTCTTCAAATTTAGGAAGCTGCCCCGTTCCCGTCATGCTTGCGCGGTTTACCATATATGGCGGGATCACTTCAGTGTAGTTATACTCATCCACATGCAGATCAAGCATAAAGTTATAAAGCGCACGCTCCAGACGAGCACCTAAGCCTTTATAGAACACGAAACGGCTTCCTGTTACTTTGGCAGCACGTTCAAAATCCAGAATACCCAGCTCATCCGCAATATCCCAGTGCGGCTTCGGCTCATAAGCAAATGAAGGCTTTTCACCCCATTTACGCACTTCTACGTTGTCGTCTTCTGTTTCACCGACAGGTACAGACTCATGCGGAATATTCGGGATTGAGAGAAGGATTGTATCAAGCTCAGCTTCCACTGTTCGCAATTCTTCATCAAGCTTTTTAATTTCCTCGCCGACTTCACGCATTTCTTTAATAATGTGATCCGCTTCTTTTTTCTCACGCTTCAGCACAGCAACCTGCTGAGAAACTTCATTTCGTTTTCCTTTTAACTCTTCAACCTTGCCGATAAGCTCTCTTCGTCTATCATCCAGCGCCTCAAACTTATCAAAATCAGTTAAGTCTTCGCCTTTGTGTACAAGCTTTGCTTTAATTTCTTGAAAATTTGCTCTCAGCATTTTCGTATCAAGCATGCGAAACACTCCTTTTTTTATTGATTTGTCGAAAATAAAAAGAGCCCTCATCCCCATAAAGGGACGAGAGCTCTCGCGTTGCCACCCTGATTGAAAACAAATCAAAGACTCGTTTTCCACTTTCAAACATAACGGTTATCCCGTAAATGCCTACTTGTTTCAGCATTTCGCTCAAGGATGGATTCAGACAGCATCTTTCACCGATTCGCACCAACCATCGGCTCTCTTAGAAAGAGAGGCTCCCTACTAGTTCCTATCAACGCTTTTCGATCTTTATTTGTGCTTATAATGTACTATAAGTTTCCACAGCTTTCAACTGTTTTATACAAGTGCCTTCTGCTTATATTCCTCAACCATTTCAACAAACAGCTGTGTCACTCGGTGATCTTCTGTCAGCTCCGGATGGAATGAGCAGCCAAGGAATTGCCCCTGTTTCGCGGCTACAATACGACCATTATGCTCCGATAGAACTTCAACATTTTCACCAGCTTCTAAAATATGCGGAGCACGGATGAATACCCCTGTAAAAGGCTCGTCCAAGCCTTTAATTGTTAAATCAGCTTCAAAGCTGTCAACCTGCCGGCCAAATGAATTACGTTCTACAACCACATTCAGAAGACCTAAATGAGGATTATCTGAACCGGCAATTTCTTTTGCTAATATAATTAATCCGGCACATGTTCCAAACATCGGTTTGCCCTGAGCAGCGAATTCACGAAGCGGCTCCATGAATTGATACGTATCGATCAAACGGCGCATCGTCGTGCTCTCACCGCCCGGCAAAATCAACCCGTCAACTTCGTTCAGCTGCTCCGGACGTTTTACGACAAGACCAGCCGCGCCGCATGCTTCAATCGCATGGATGTGCTCTCTAACTGCTCCTTGAAGTCCTAGTACACCTATTGTTAACATGTCAGCAGCGCTCCTATGTTCTTACCAGCCGCGTTCTTGCATACGCTGTTCTGGAAGTAAGTTTGAGATTTCAATCCCTTTCATTGCAGTACCAAGCTCTTTTGACAACTCAGCGATCAATTTGTAATCAGTAAAGTGAGTTGTTGCTTCCACAATTGCTTTCGCAAATTTAGCAGGGTTGTCTGATTTGAAAATACCAGAACCAACAAATACTCCGTCAGCACCGAGCTGCATCATGAGAGCAGCATCAGCTGGAGTTGCTACGCCGCCAGCGGCAAAGTTAACGACAGGAAGCTTGCCGTCTTTTTTAATTTGAAGAAGAAGCTCGTAAGGAGCACCTAGATTTTTCGCTTCTGTCATTAGTTCATCCTCACTCATCGCAACTACTTTGCGCACTTGAGCGTTAACTTTACGCATATGGCGAACAGCCTCAACAATATTACCTGTTCCAGGCTCACCTTTTGTGCGAAGCATAGAAGCACCTTCCGCAATACGGCGTGTTGCTTCACCAAGATCACGGCAGCCACATACAAAAGGAACTGTGTATTCATTTTTATTTAAATGAAATTCTTCGTCAGCCGGCGTCAGAACTTCACTTTCATCAATATAGTCAACACCCATAGCTTCAAGCACACGCGCTTCAACAATATGTCCGATACGCGCTTTTGCCATTACCGGGATAGATACTGCATTCATTACTTCTTCCACGATTGTAGGGTCAGCCATACGGGCAACTCCTCCAGCCGCGCGAATATCTGCTGGCACACGTTCTAGCGCCATTACAGCGACAGCTCCAGCTTCTTCAGCGATTTTCGCTTGTTCCGCATTGATGACGTCCATGATGACGCCGCCTTTTTGCATTTCTGCCATTCCGCGTTTTACACGTTCAGTACCTGTTTGAGCCATTTCTTGGTCCCCCTAATCAAGGTATAGTTATATGATTTCTAATCCTTATTGTATCCTAGAAATCCAATAATTCATATGGATATATACTATTTTATTCGGTTTTTAGCGCTTTGAAAATCATTTTTTATTAAAAATTGGGTTTTTTCAGTATATTACGCGAAAGAGCCCTAACATCCATCAGAGCTCTTTCAATTGATTAAAACCAGCCGGTTACCGTATCAACAATGCTTCCCCAAATTCCGGCAAAAAATCCGCCGATACTGCGCATTGTCAAAACAAACCAGTTTGCTTTTTCTACATTTTCTTTTGTAACAAGGTCTACGCCAGCCAGATCGCTGTTAAGGAATCCGTAATCCTTTTCATCACCTGTGTATTCCGCAGTCAGCTTCCCAACCTTGGTTCCTTTTTTCACAGGAGCAGTTAAGTTGTCTTTATTCAGTGTGACCTTCGCTTTGTAATTCTTTTCTTCACCATTTTTGACAGGAAGAGAGAACGCCTTGTTTGTCACAATGCCTACTTCTTTCTCTTTACCCTTATCAACTGAAATTGTTTTATGGCCTTTTACTTGATCGCCTTCAGCATAAATTTCTTTCATGGAGAAATTGTCGAAAGCATAATCAAACATTTTCTTCGTTTCATCGAAACGGCCTGTATGAAGGTTGCCCTTTGCGTTTAAAACAACAGTGATGACACGCATACCGTTGCGTTCAGCTGTTCCTGTAAAGCATGAACCCGCAGAGTCAGTAGAACCTGTTTTCAGTCCGTCTACAGTCGCTTTTTTATACTCGCTGACAAGCCCCTTCAGCATAAAGTTCCAGTTCGGCATATCCATTTCATCATCGGTGCCTTCTCTGAATTTCGTTTTGGCGATACTGGAAGTCTCCAGAATCTCAGGGTAGTCAGTAATTAAGTGATCCGCAAGAATCGCCATATCCTTTGCAGAAACTTCACTCTCTTCATTTACGCTTGTCCCCTCAGGCTGATGCCCGTGAAGATCTTTGTTTTCAAGACCTGTTGCGTTAACAAATTTGTAATCTGTTAACCCTAGTTCTTTTGCTTTTGCATTCATTTTTTCAACAAACTTAGTTTCAGAACCGGCAACGATTTCTGCAATCGCAATAGCAGCAGCATTTGCAGAATAAATTGCTGTAGCTTGATATAATTCTTTTACTGTGTATTTCCCGTCTTTCCGAAGAGGAACGTTTGATAAGCTGTTATCTTGGGAAATTTCATACACATAGTCATCAGGCGTATAGGTTTGGTCCCATTTCACTTTACCTTGATCAATTGCTTCTAATAACAGATACTCTGTCATCATTTTTGTCATACTCGCAATTGGCAGTCTCTTATCTGCATTTTTACTGTAAAGAATTTTACCTGAAGAAGCTTCGATCATAATAGCAGCAGATGCATTGATATCAATTGGATCGCTGGCTGCTTTTGCTTTTGACATTGGAGCCAGACACGTGACAGCTAGAGTTAACACAACCAATGACATCAGTAGCTGTTTACATTTCTTGATGTTCAATCGTACGACCTCCGTATTTCATTTTCTTCATCTATAATTAAGCCGTTAAGGACATTTTCAATGCACAACAGTATAAATTTTATCATAATCAGTATAAAAAAAATAGACAGAGTCAGAGACCCTGTCAAATGTTTTTAATTTGTAACAATTTATTATGAAATTGTATAGTTAGGTGATTCTTTTGTAATCTGTACGTCATGCGGATGGCTTTCGCGAAGTCCTGCGCCAGTCATGCGAATGAACTGAGCTTCTTCTCTTAGCGCACGCAGATCTTTGGACCCGCAATACCCCATACCAGAACGAAGACCTCCGACTAGCTGATAAACGGTTTCTTCAACTGGTCCTTTGTAAGGTGTGCGTCCTTCAATTCCTTCAGGAACAAATTTTTTGTTTTCTTCTTGGAAGTAACGGTCTTTACTTCCTTTTTCCATTGCAGCAACTGATCCCATGCCGCGGTATACCTTAAATCTTCTGCCTTGGTAGATTTCAGTTTCACCAGGGCTTTCTGATGTGCCTGCAAGCAAGCTTCCGAGCATAACAGCATGTCCGCCGGCTGCCAATGCTTTAGTGATATCGCCAGAGAATTTAATCCCACCGTCGGCTATGATTGTTTTGCCGTGTTTTCTTGCTTCAGTCGCACAATCATAAATTGCTGTAATTTGTGGAACACCGACGCCGGCTACAACACGTGTAGTACAAATTGAGCCAGGTCCTATTCCAACTTTGACAACGTCTGCTCCAGCTTCGATAAGCGCTCTTGTCGCTTCAGCTGTTGCCACGTTTCCAGCAATAATGTTTAATTCGGGATACGTTTCACGGATTTTTGTGACTGTGTTTAAAACGCCTTGAGAGTGTCCGTGAGCTGTATCGATAACAATCACATCAACATTGGCTTCAACAAGCTTTTTGACGCGAGTCATTGTATCGCCAGTTACACCAACTGCCGCGCCAACGATCAGGCGGCCGTGAATGTCTTTAGATGAGTTCGGAAACTCAATGACTTTTTCAATGTCTTTAATTGTGATAAGACCTTTTAATTTATTCTGGTCGTCTACGAGAGGAAGCTTTTCAATTTTATGTTTCTGCAAAATCTTTTCAGCTTCATCCAGAGTAGTTCCTACAGATGCAGTAACTAGCTCTTCTTTCGTCATGACATCGCTGATTTTCATTGAGTAGTCAGAAATAAAACGAAGGTCACGGTTTGTAATAATTCCAACAAGCTTCTGGTCTTCTTCGTTATTTACAATCGGAACACCGGAAATTCTGTATTTCCCCATCAAATGCTCCGCATCAAATACTTGGTGATCAGGAGTTAAAAAGAAGGGATTTGTGATAACGCCGCGCTCAGAACGCTTTACTTTATCAACTTGTTCAGCCTGCTGTTCAATGGACATATTTTTGTGAATGATGCCCAAGCCGCCCTGTCTTGCCATTGCAATTGCCATTGCTGATTCTGTTACAGTGTCCATACCTGCGCTGATGACAGGAATATTTAGCTTTAACGTTTTTGTAAGTTCTACAGATAAATCCACATCACGCGGAAGTACCTCAGACTTTGCTGGTACAAGCAGCACATCGTCGAACGTTAAGCCTTCTTTTGAAAATTTACTTTCCCACATTAGTAAATCCCCCTCTTTTCGGCAAAATATTATATGTAGATTATCAACTAGCCAAGAGCATGTCAAGGAAGCGGGAAAGAGTTGAAATATTTAGATAACGGAAAGGATCAAGAAATATACATGACATATCATGAGTGGAAAGACTTAGCGCTATTTTACTCCGTTGAATCAACCCAGAAATTTCTAGAAAAGGTTTATACCTTAAACGGTATTGACGATGCGAAAAAAAACTCTTTTAAAAACAGTGAACGGTTTATTTATTTCTTAAAGCATGCCGAATCGTTTTATAAACAAGCCGCATATTCTCCCTTAGAAATCAAACCGATTCTTTTATTTTATGGAATGGCACAGCTTATCAAAGCATGCTTAATTACACGTGATCCTCATTATCCAAGCCATACATCAGTACTGGCACATGGCGTAACAACAAGAAAACGAAAGAAACAAAATTATTGTTTTAGCGATGATGAAGTGAAAATACAACGAAATGGCCTATGCATCCATTTTATGAAACATTTATTCGGACAATCGGATATAGTAGATGAACGGTATACCATGAAAAAATTATTAATGGCCATTCCAGAACTTAGCGATATTTTCTACTTTCATCAGAAAGAACGATTTATGACAAAAGTTGAGAAGGATAAGAACGAAATTTTTGTACCGGAGGAAGTAGTAATCAATTACAAAATGTCTGATTCAAGGTTTGCTGAATACATGTCCCATCATTATCAATGGTCTTTTACAAAAAAAAATGAACACGGGCTGCTGTTCGAAATTTCACCACAAGACAAGGAGCCATGGACATCGACCAGCTTATTGTTTGACATGGAAAAGAACCAATATTATATCCCTTCTCAAAGGGAGCAATTTCTGAGGCTTCCCGAAATGACAATTCATTATTTGATTTTGTACAACGTTGGGATGATTGCAAGGTATGAAACAGAATGGTGGTATGAGTTATTAACACAGCATATAAGTGATGACTACGTGTTAATTCAGCAGTTTTTATTAGTAACAGAAAAGAAATTCCCTAAATACGCTTCACAGTTTCTTCTTCATTTTTAACAAACAAAAAACCCAGCTCAATGAGCTGGGTTTAAACTTGCTTGGCGGCGTCCTACTCTCACAGGGGGAAACCCCCGACTACCATCGGCGCTGAAGAGCTTAACTTCCGTGTTCGGTATGGGAACGGGTGTGACCTCTTCGCTATCGCCACCAAACAAATTGAGAGTGTTCTCTCAAAACTAGATAACAGGTGTGACATCATTCAAAATATGGTTAAGTCCTCGATCGATTAGTATCTGTCAGCTCCATGTGTCGCCACACTTCCACCTCAGACCTATCAACCTGATCATCTTTCAGGGATCTTACTTCCTTGCGGAATGGGAAATCTCATCTTGAGGGGGGCTTCATGCTTAGATGCTTTCAGCACTTATCCCGTCCGCACATAGCTACCCAGCGATGCCCTTGGCAGAACAACTGGTACACCAGCGGTGCGTCCATCCCGGTCCTCTCGTACTAAGGACAGCTCCTCTCAAATTTCCTGCGCCCGCGACGGATAGGGACCGAACTGTCTCACGACGTTCTGAACCCAGCTCGCGTACCGCTTTAATGGGCGAACAGCCCAACCCTTGGGACCGACTACAGCCCCAGGATGCGATGAGCCGACATCGAGGTGCCAAACCTCCCCGTCGATGTGGACTCTTGGGGGAGATAAGCCTGTTATCCCCGGGGTAGCTTTTATCCGTTGAGCGATGTACCTTCCATGCGGAACCACCGGATCACTAAGCCCGACTTTCGTCCCTGCTCGACTTGTAGGTCTCGCAGTCAAGCTCCCTTGTGCCTTTACACTCTGCGAATGATTTCCAACCATTCTGAGGGAACCTTTGGGCGCCTCCGTTACCTTTTAGGAGGCGACCGCCCCAGTCAAACTGCCCACCTGACACTGTCTCCCCGCCCGATAAGGGCGGCGGGTTAGAAGGTCAATACAGCCAGGGTAGTATCCCACCGATGCCTCCACCGAAGCTGGCGCTCCGGTTTCCAAGGCTCCTACCTATCCTGTACAAGCTGTACCAACATTCAATATCAGGCTGCAGTAAAGCTCCACGGGGTCTTTCCGTCCTGTCGCGGGTAACCTGCATCTTCACAGGTACTATAATTTCACCGAGTCTCTCGTTGAGACAGTGCCCAGATCGTTGCGCCTTTCGTGCGGGTCGGAACTTACCCGACAAGGAATTTCGCTACCTTAGGACCGTTATAGTTACGTACGCCGTTTACTGGGGCTTCAATTCGCACCTTCGCTTACGCTAAGCGCTCCTCTTAACCTTCCAGCACCGGGCAGGCGTCAGCCCCTATACTTCGCCTTACGGCTTCGCAGAGACCTGTGTTTTTGCTAAACAGTCGCCTGGCATATTCACTGCGGCTCTCTCGGGCTTGCACCCTAACAGAGCACCCCTTCTCCCGAAGTTACGGGGTCATTTTGCCGAGTTCCTTAACGAGAGTTCTCTCGATCACCTTAGGATTCTCTCCTCGCCTACCTGTGTCGGTTTGCGGTACGGGCACCTCTCACCTCGCTAGAGGCTTTTCTTGGCAGTGTGGAATCAGGAACTTCGCTACTATATTTCGCTCGCCATCACAGCTCAGCCTTATGGGAAACGGATTTGCCTATTTCCCAGCCTAACTGCTTGGACGCGGATATCCAATACCGCGCTTACCCTATCCTCCTGCGTCCCCCCATTGCTCAAATGGTGAGGAGGTGGTACAGGAATATCAACCTGTTGTCCATCGCCTACGCCTTTCGTACTCGGCTTAGGTCCCGACTAACCCTGAGCGGACGAGCCTTCCTCAGGAAACCTTAGGCATTCGGTGGAGGGGATTCTCACCCCTCTTTCGCTACTCATACCGGCATTCTCACTTCTAAGCGCTCCACCAGTCCTTCCGGTCTGGCTTCACAGCCCTTAGAACGCTCTCCTACCACTGTTCGAAGAACAGTCCGCAGCTTCGGTGATACGTTTAGCCCCGGTACATTTTCGGCGCAGAGTCACTCGACCAGTGAGCTATTACGCACTCTTTAAATGGTGGCTGCTTCTAAGCCAACATCCTGGTTGTCTAAGCAACTCCACATCCTTTTCCACTTAACGTATACTTTGGGACCTTAGCTGGCGGTCTGGGCTGTTTCCCTTTCGACTACGGATCTTATCACTCGCAGTCTGACTCCCAAGGATAAGTCATTGGCATTCGGAGTTTGACTGAATTCGGTAACCCGGTAGGGTCCCTAGTCCAATCAGTGCTCTACCTCCAAGACTCTTACCTTGAGGCTAGCCCTAAAGCTATTTCGGAGAGAACCAGCTATCTCCAGGTTCGATTGGCATTTCACCCCTACCCACACCTCATCCCCGCACTTTTCAACGTGCGTGGGTTCGGCCTCCATTCAGTGTTACCTGAACTTCACCCTGGACATGGGTAGATCACCTGGTTTCGGGTCTACGACCACGTACTCATGCGCCCTATTCAGACTCGCTTTCGCTGCGGCTCCGCATCTTCTGCTTAACCTTGCACGGGATCGTAACTCGCCGGTTCATTCTACAAAAGGCACGCCATCACCCGTTAACGGGCTCTGACTACTTGTAGGCACACGGTTTCAGGATCTCTTTCACTCCCCTTCCGGGGTGCTTTTCACCTTTCCCTCACGGTACTGGTTCACTATCGGTCACTAGGGAGTATTTAGCCTTGGGAGATGGTCCTCCCGGATTCCGACGGAATTTCACGTGTTCCGCCGTACTCAGGATCCACTCAGGAGAGAACGAAGTTTTGACTACAGGGCTGTTACCTCCTATGGCGGCCTTTCCAGACCTCTTCATCTACCTCGTTCCTTTGTAACTCCGTACAGAGTGTCCTACAACCCCAAGAGGCAAGCCTCTTGGTTTGGGCTAATCCCGTTTCGCTCGCCGCTACTCAGGGAATCGCATTTGCTTTCTCTTCCTCCGGGTACTTAGATGTTTCAGTTCCCCGGGTCTGCCTTCTCATATCCTATGAATTCAGATATGGATACCACTCCATTACGAGTGGTGGGTTTCCCCATTCGGAAATCTCCGGATCAAAGCTTGCTTACAGCTCCCCGAAGCATATCGGTGTTCGTCCCGTCCTTCATCGGCTCCTAGTGCCAAGGCATCCACCGTGCGCCCTTTCTAACTTAACCGTTAAAAAGAATCACTATGTGATATCTTGTGTTACTAATTGAATGTGATGTCTACTGTTATCTAGTTTTCAAAGAACACGTTGGTGGAGCCTAGCGGGATCGAACCGCTGACCTCCTGCGTGCAAAGCAGGCGCTCTCCCAGCTGAGCTAAGGCCCCGTTATATAAGATGGTGGGCCTGAGTGGACTCGAACCACCGACCTCACGCTTATCAGGCGTGCGCTCTAACCAGCTGAGCTACAGGCCCATCTTAACTTATTCAAGGAACAAAGTTCCTTCAAAACTAAACAAGACAGGGAACGTTCTGTTTATAAGACCCAAGGTCTTATATTCCGTATAATATCCTTAGAAAGGAGGTGATCCAGCCGCACCTTCCGATACGGCTACCTTGTTACGACTTCACCCCAATCATCTGTCCCACCTTCGGCGGCTGGCTCCTAAAAGGTTACCTCACCGACTTCGGGTGTTACAAACTCTCGTGGTGTGACGGGCGGTGTGTACAAGCTCGGGAACGTATTCACCGCGGCATGCTGATCCGCGATTACTAGCGATTCCAGCTTCACGCAGTCGAGTTGCAGACTGCGATCCGAACTGAGAACAGATTTGTGGGATTGGCTTAACCTCGCGGTTTCGCTGCCCTTTGTTCTGTCCATTGTAGCACGTGTGTAGCCCAGGTCATAAGGGGCATGATGATTTGACGTCATCCCCACCTTCCTCCGGTTTGTCACCGGCAGTCACCTTAGAGTGCCCAACTGAATGCTGGCAACTAAGATCAAGGGTTGCGCTCGTTGCGGGACTTAACCCAACATCTCACGACACGAGCTGACGACAACCATGCACCACCTGTCACTCTGCCCCCGAAGGGGACGTCCTATCTCTAGGATTGTCAGAGGATGTCAAGACCTGGTAAGGTTCTTCGCGTTGCTTCGAATTAAACCACATGCTCCACCGCTTGTGCGTACCGTCAATTCCTTTGAGTTTCAGTCTTGCGACCGTACTCCCCAGGCGGAGTGCTTAATGCGTTAGCTGCAGCACTAAGGGGCGGAAACCCCCTAACACTTAGCACTCATCGTTTACGGCGTGGACTACCAGGGTATCTAATCCTGTTCGCTCCCCACGCTTTCGCTCCTCAGCGTCAGTTACAGACCAGAGAGTCGCCTTCGCCACTGGTGTTCCTCCACATCTCTACGCATTTCACCGCTACACGTGGAATTCCACTCTCCTCTTCTGCACTCAAGTTCCCCAGTTTCCAATGACCCTCCCCGGTTGAGCCGGGGGCTTTCACATCAGACTTAAGAAACCGCCTGCGAGCCCTTTACGCCCAATAATTCCGGACAACGCTTGCCACCTACGTATTACCGCGGCTGCTGGCACGTAGTTAGCCGTGGCTTTCTGGTTAGGTACCGTCAAGGTACCGCCCTATTCGAACGGTACTTGTTCTTCCCTAACAACAGAGCTTTACGATCCGAAAACCTTCATCACTCACGCGGCGTTGCTCCGTCAGACTTTCGTCCATTGCGGAAGATTCCCTACTGCTGCCTCCCGTAGGAGTCTGGGCCGTGTCTCAGTCCCAGTGTGGCCGATCACCCTCTCAGGTCGGCTACGCATCGTTGCCTTGGTGAGCCGTTACCTCACCAACTAGCTAATGCGCCGCGGGTCCATCTGTAAGTGGTAGCCGAAGCCACCTTTTATGTTTGAACCATGCGGTTCAAACAACCATCCGGTATTAGCCCCGGTTTCCCGGAGTTATCCCAGTCTTACAGGCAGGTTACCCACGTGTTACTCACCCGTCCGCCGCTAACATCAGGGAGCAAGCTCCCATCTGTCCGCTCGACTTGCATGTATTAGGCACGCCGCCAGCGTTCGTCCTGAGCCAGGATCAAACTCTCCGATAAAGTAGTTTGACTGACTACGCACATTGCTGTGCGATTTATAAAAATGAATTAACAGGTACGTTTTGTCTTGTTTAGTTTTCAAAGAACTTTGTGTACTTCTCTCGAAGCGACTACTTAATAGTAACATTTTTAGTTAACTAGGTCAATACTTTTTTGAAAAAGTTTTTACTAGTCATAATGGTCATGCTTGTGTCTTTAAAAAGACAACAGAAATGATTATACCATAATTTTTATGACTGTAAAGGGTTATGACAAAAAAAGCACAGCTATTTCAGCTGCGCTTTTTTTCACACTTCTTCTTGTTCTTCTTCATTCTCATCTTCTTCGTTTTTCTCTACTAAAGCTACTGTAGCAACATGCTCTTCTTCTGCCATTCTGATGAGACGCACACCTTGAGTGACACGTCCGGTGATGGAGATATCATTGATGTCCATTCTGATGAGTACGCCGCTAGCTGTAATAATCATTAGATCCTCTTCACCTTTAGTAGCTTTCACTGCTACTAGTTGGCCGTTGTTCTCGGTGATTTTCGCTGTTTTGAGTCCTTTTCCGCCCCGGCTTTGGGTTCTGTACTCTTCAGCAGGAGTTCGTTTTCCGTACCCTTTTTCAGTTACGATAAGGACGTGTGATTCTTCCTCTAAAATCTCCATGCCGACAACAACGTCGTCATCCGTCAGGGTGATGCCTTTTACGCCTGCCGCAGTTCTTCCCATCTCTCGGACATCTGTTTCAGGGAAACGGATCAGTAAACCGTTTTTCGTTCCAATGATGATTTGTTTTGTGCCGTCAGTCAGACGTACACCCATCAGTTCATCATCTTCACGAAGACTCAGAGCAATTAGACCATTGTTGCGGATATTAGCGAATTGAGATAGCGATGTTCGTTTTGAAACCCCATGCTTTGTAGTGAAGAAAAGGTAAAGCTCCGCATTGAATTCCGTGACTGGAATAATCGCGTTGATCCACTCACCCTTTTCTACCTCCAGCAGGTTAATAATCGGGATTCCTTTTGCCGTTCTGCCGTATTCAGGGATTTCATACCCTTTTGCACGATACACTTTCCCCTTGTTCGAGAAGAAGAGAATCGTGTCATGAGTTGACGTAGAGATCAAATGTTCAACGAAATCATCTTCGTTTGTTCCCATACCTTGTACACCTTTTCCGCCCCGTTTTTGACTGCGGTAAGTTGATGCAGGAAGACGTTTGACGTATCCGTTGTGCGTCAGAGTAACTACGATATTTTCTCTCTCGATGAGATCTTCATCTTCAATTGTCTCCAGTCCAGAAGTGACGATCTCAGTACGTCTTTCATCGTTAAAACGCTCTTTGATTTCCGTGAGTTCTTCACGAATGATCTCAAGAACTTTATATTCATTTGCCAAGATGTCTTTTAGCTCTGCAATTAATTTAACAAGAGATTGGTATTCTTCTTCGATCTTTTCACGTTCCAGTCCCGTTAAACGCTGGAGCCTCATGTCAAGGATCGCTTGTGCTTGCTTCTCTGTCAGTGAGAATTGTTCAATTAAACCTGTTCTCGCAATTTCAGCCGTTTGAGAATTACGGATAAGGGAGATAACTGCATCGAGATGATCCAGTGCAACTCTCAATCCTTCCAAGATATGAGCTCTCGCTTCTGCTTTACGCAATTCATAAGCAGTACGGCGTCTAATGACAACTTTTTGATGGTCAAGGTAATGCTCCAGGCATTGCTTAAGAGTTAAAACTTTCGGCTGGCCATCAACAAGTGCAAGCAGGTTGATGCCAAAAGATGTTTGTAGAGCAGTTTGTTTGTACAGATTGTTTAAGATGACATTTGCATTGGCATCGCGTCTGATTTCAATGACAATTCTCATACCTGTACGATCTGACTCATCACGCAGATCTGTGATACCCTCTATCTTTTTGTCCCTTACGAGATCAGCAATTTTCTCAATTAATTTCGCCTTATTTACTTGGTAAGGTAACTCTGTAACGATAATTCTTTCTTTACCCGAAGATGTTTGTTCGATCTCAGCTTTTGCCCGGATCGTGATAGAGCCTCGGCCTGATTCGTATGCTTTCCGGATACCGCTGCGTCCCAAGATTTGACCCGCGGTCGGGAAATCAGGCCCTGGAATGACTTCCATAAGCTCTGGAATTGTAATGTCCGGATTCTCACTAACAGCAAGTACACCGTCAATGATTTCTCCCAGCTGGTGCGGAGGAATGTTTGTTGCCATACCTACCGCAATGCCGGCAGCACCGTTCACGAGCAGATTCGGGAACCTTGAAGGCATAACGACAGGTTCTCTTTCTGACCCGTCATAGTTATCCTGGTAATCGATTGTGTCTTTTGTGATGTCGCGAAGAATCTCCATTGAGATTTTAGACATTCGTGCTTCTGTATAACGCATGGCCGCCGCTGAGTCTCCGTCAACAGAACCGAAGTTTCCGTGACCGTCAACGAGCATATAACGGTAGTTGAAATCCTGAGCCATTCTGACCATGGATTCATATACCGCTGAATCACCGTGCGGGTGGTATTTCCCGATAACTTCTCCAACGATACGCGCGGATTTTTTATAAGGCTTGTCACTTGTCATGCCTAAATCATTCATTGCATACAAAATCCGTCTATGAACCGGTTTTAAACCGTCTCGAACATCCGGAAGAGCACGGGACACGATAACGCTCATTGCATAATCCAAGAAGGACGTACGCATTTCCTGACTGATATTTATTTCACGAACTTGTGGTGTGTTTTGTTCACTCATTAAAAAACCTCCCTGAAGTATCACATGAAATATGTGGGAGTAGATTGTCCATTATGACCTTCAATACGATTTCACTATTCTCCATTATATCAATAAACTTATGATTATACACATTAAATTGCTAGAATATATAGGTATTGCAGGCATTGCTGCATCTGATCTTGTTCAGAAAAAAGCCTTATTTCTTATTGGAAATAAGGCTTTTTATGGATTAGATGTCAAGATTTTTAACGTATCTCGCATTCGCTTCTATGAAGTTTCGGCGCGGTTCTACCTTGTCGCCCATAAGCATTTCAAAAGTCTCGTCCGCATCCATTGCATCTTCAAGAGTTACCTGAAGAAGTGTTCTGGAACTAGGATCCATGGTTGTCTCCCATAGCTGGGTGGCATTCATTTCACCAAGACCTTTGTAACGCTGCAGTCCAGGCTTAGGCGTTTGAGGAAGAGTTTTTAACAGCTCTTCAAGCTCCTTGTCATTGTACGCATATTCAACGCGTTTCCCCTGTTGAACCTTGTAGAGCGGCGGCTGCGCAATGTACACGTAGCCATTTTCGATAATTTGGCGCATATATCTGTAAAAGAACGTTAACAGCAGTGTTCTGATGTGCGCGCCGTCAACATCGGCATCTGTCATAATGACAACTTTGTGGTAACGGGCTTTCTCAAGGTTGAAGTCTTCCCCAATACCTGTGCCGAGCGCTGTGATCATAGAGCGAACTTCGTTGTTAGAAAGGATTTTATCCAGTCTGGCCTTTTCAACGTTTAGGATTTTACCTCTAAGCGGCAAAATGGCTTGGAAATGTCTGTCGCGTCCTTGTTTAGCAGATCCTCCGGCAGAGTCACCCTCTACGATATATAACTCGGAGATGCTCGGATCTTTTGAAGAGCAGTCCGCTAACTTACCGGGCAAGTTGGAAATTTCCAAAGCACTCTTACGGCGTGTTAGTTCACGGGCTTTTTTCGCAGCCATTCTTGCTCTTGCCGCCATTAAGCCTTTATCGACAATTTTTTTGGCTGCATCTGGATTTTCCAGCATAAATGTTTCCATCGCCGTAGAAAATAACGTATCGGTGATCGTCCGTGCTTCTGAGTTGCCCAGCTTTGTTTTTGTTTGGCCCTCAAACTGCGGATCAGGGTGTTTGATTGAAATAATCGCTGTCAGCCCTTCCCTTACGTCATCTCCGCTTAGGTTTGGATCATTTTCTTTAATAAGCCCTTTTTTTCTGGCGTAATCGTTGATAACACGAGTCAGGCCCGTTTTGAAGCCAGCTTCATGGGTACCGCCTTCGTACGTGTTAATGTTGTTTGTAAACGAGTAAATGTTGCTTGTGTAGCTGTCATTGTATTGCAAAGCCACTTCAACCGTAATGCCGTCCTTTTCGCCTTCAATGTAAATCGGCTCTTCATGGACAACCTCTTTAGAGCGGTTTAAATACTCTACATAACTTTTAATTCCGCCTTCGTAATGGTATTCATTTTTGCGCTCTTGTCCTTCACGTTTATCTTCAATCGTGATGTTTACGCCCTTTGTTAAAAAGGCTAATTCACGCACGCGGTTGGCAAGCAGATCGTAATCATACTCGGTTGTTTCTGAGAAAATTTCAGGGTCCGGGACAAAATGTGTCGTCGTTCCTGTATGATCCGTTTCGCCAATGATTTCAAGGTCTGTAACCGGAACTCCGCGTTTATAGGTTTGGCGGTGAATTTTACCGTCACGGTGAACCGTCACATCAAGCTCTGTTGATAGTGCGTTTACGACCGACGCACCTACACCGTGTAATCCTCCGGATACTTTATAGCCGCTTCCGTCAAATTTTCCTCCGGCATGAAGCACCGTCATAATGACTTCTACCGCAGGACGGCCCATTTTTTCATGAATACCGACTGGAATACCGCGGCCATTATCTACAACCGTGATACTGTTGTCTTTTTCGATTTGGATATTGATATCCGTACAATAACCGGCAAGGGCTTCGTCAATACTATTGTCGACAATTTCCCATACCAAGTGGTGAAGGCCTTTGCTGTTTGTCGAACCGATATACATCCCCGGTCTTTTACGAACAGCTTCCAATCCTTCTAGTACCTGTATCTGATTTTCATCATAACTGTTTTGCTGCTGTTCCATAGCCACGTCATTCACCTACACTTTTCTAAACGATATATTCGTGATAAAAAATTTCTAAGAATCTATTTCAAACATAAATTGCGCACGTTTTTTTAATGTGCTGGAAGATAAGGGAGAGTAATATATATTCTGAACCGTGACTACGATAGATTTGGGCGTGCCGTTTACGGAAGGCACCACCTTGTGTTTCTGTTTTTTTAGAAAATCTTCAACAATAGGCGACATGTTGGCTTTAAAGTCAAAAATGCCGACAATATCTCGTGTTGAAACCACAAAGTCATCACCTAAATGAATATACAATTGCTCACCTCATTTCTTCACTTCACTAACGCACCATTTTGCACACGGAACATTCCTGCATGACGTAAGGTTTCGTGATCAATGCCATCAACGCTTGTCGTTGTGACAAACGTTTGTACACGGCCTTGGATCGTATGAAGCAAGTGTGACTGGCGATAATCATCCAGTTCACTCAGTACATCATCCAATAGTAAAATGGGATATTCTCCGATTTCTTCATGGATCAGGTCAATCTCCGCCAGCTTAAGGGACAACGCCGTCGTTCGCTGCTGTCCTTGAGAACCATACGTCTGCACATCGCGTCCGTTCACATAGAAAAGAACATCATCGCGATGAGGCCCTGACAGCGTCACACCACGCTCAATTTCTTTTTCTCTTAATTTAGAAAACGCTTCTTGATAGCTATCTCCTATTTTCGACAAATCTAGGGGATCTGATACATCAAGAGCTGTATGGTATTTCAGCGTCAGTTCTTCAAGCCCTCTTGAGATGCCTGCATGGATGGGCTGCGCCCATTTCTCGAGCTGTGCTGTAAACTGCAGGCGTTTTACGACGACTTTTGCTGCAACTTCTACAAGCTGATCGGTCAGAACATCGAGCATCGTCCGGTCAGTTTGTTTTCTTGTTTGCAGCTGTTTCAAAAAATGATTCCGCTGGGAAAGGATTTTCTGGTAAAGAGAAAGATCATGAAGGTAGACGGGAGAAACCTGTCCGATTTCCATGTCAAGAAACCGCCTTCTCACTTGAGGGCTTCCCTTTACAAGATTTAAATCTTCCGGCGCGAACATAATGGTGTTGAGGGCCCCGACATACTGGCTGAGCTTTTGCTGTTCAATATGATTGACCTTGCCCTTTTTACCCTTTTTGGAGATGACGAGCTGCATCGGGATCGCCCCGTTTTGCTTCATCACTCTTCCCTCTATTTTAGCATAGTCTTTGTCCCACCGTATAAGTTCTTTGTCATTTGATGTCCGGTGCGATTTCGCCATGGACAAGACATAGATCGCCTCCATGAGGTTTGTCTTCCCCTGGGCGTTTTCTCCGATGATCACATTTACTTTATTTTCAAATTGAAGTTCAGCATGGTCGTAGTTGCGGTAAGATGTCAGTTCTAAGTTCTGGATATACAATCAGTGTCACCCGCTTTAATTGACGACTTGAAATGAACCAAATCCTTCAATCTCTACCACATCTCCAACATACAGCTTTCTGCCCCGGCGGTTGTCCGGCTCATCGTTCACAAGCACTTCATGCTCGCTTAAAAACCACTTCGCCATACCGCCAGACTGAATCACATCGGCTAATTTTAAGAATTGTCCGAGTGTAATCATCTCTGTATCAATTGAAATCGGATTTGCCATTATATCGACCTCTTTCAAATATCACTAATATCTAATTGTACTAAAAAAAAACGAATTAGGGAAAGGGAAAACTTGTCGGAGCAGATACCGAATAGAAAAGCTGCCGACGAGTCGGCAGCAGTGTATCGGATTAATAGGTTCTGACAGGAAGGATAAGCTGTACAATCGTTTCATCATTCGGCGTGCGAATTAAGAAAGGTCTCATTGCGCCTGTAAAGCTTACGCGTATTTCTGCTCCTTCAAGCACCTTTAGTGCATCCAGCATATATTTTGGACTAAAAGAGATATTTAATTCCTCACCTTCAATTTGATCCGCAGCAATTGCTTCCACAACTTTACCGATTTCCGGTGAGTTGGAAGAAATTTCAATGGATTCAGCCGGTTTTGCAGACAGTTTTACAACGTTGTTGCGTCCCTCTCTAGCTAAAAGAGATGCACGATCAATGGCCTGAAGGAATTCTTTTGTGTTCACAATGATTTCTGTTTTGCTGTCTTGCGGAATCAGGCTGGTTGTGTCTGGATAATTCCCGTCCAGAAGCCGTGAGAAGAACAAGACGTTTTTCGCTTTAAACAGAACTTGGGTTTCTGTGATGACGATATCTACAAGTTCCTGGTTGTCATCTAAAATCTTGCTAAGTTCAGTTAAACTTTTTCCCGGAATCACGACGTTATAAGATCTGTCTTCTGGAATATCAAGTTTCGCCTTTCTTAATGCAAGACGGTGGCTATCCGTTGCAGTG
This sequence comes from Bacillus sp. LJBS17, assembly GCF_019334685.1. Classification (NCBI taxonomy): domain Bacteria; kingdom Bacillati; phylum Bacillota; class Bacilli; order Caryophanales; family Bacillaceae; genus Bacillus; species Bacillus sp. LJBS17. The sequence continues at coordinate 2,057 of NZ_CP079759.1, read as the reverse complement.
CATAATAATTCACTTTGCTCCACTTTCCAGTTTACACCTGTCAAGATAGGGCGTGTTTCTGAGGTGGACACTGCAAATACTGTTTGTCTGATTAGATTTTTTAACAAATCAGTTGGGATCTGAATCGCATGATGCTCTTCAATCTGCGGCAAGTGCGGATACTCATCAGCATCCAGTCCGTTTAGATTAAATTCAGCTTTACCAGAACGGATAATCGTCAAATACTGATTTTGGACTTCGATTTCTACAGTTGCCATCGGCAATTTTTTTACAATTTCACTAAAAAAGCGAGCCTGTAAAACGATGCTTCCGGGCTGTTCAATAGTGACGATTTCTTTATCTCCTTCTTCTTTTGGAATGAAGGATTCAATAGAAATATCTGAGTCACTCCCTGTAAAGGATACTCCATCATCTGATGCAACAATTTTAATACCAGTCAGAATGGGAATCGTGGTTCTGGATGAAACTGCTTTTAATACATCTTGGACACTTTCAACAAGACGATCTTTTTGAATCGTGAATTTCATTTTTATCCTCCTAACGGATAATGTATTAATATATATATATATTTATAAAAAATAGTAGAAGTAATAGTAGGGCCTGTGGATTTGTGGATAAGTTGTGAAAAAGACAGGAAACACAGCCTATCCACATGTGGACAGACTGTGTATGACTTCCGAAAAGTTATTCACACTTTCCCCGATTCCCCGGTCCTGCTATTTAAGCTGTTCTTTAATTTCTTTTACATGCTGCTGAAGCTGTTCATCATCTGCCAGCAGTTTTGAAATTTTTTCATGCGCATGAATAACGGTCGTATGATCACGTCCTCCAAACTCTTCACCGATTTTAGGAAGAGAGGAATCAGTCATTTCCCTTGATAAGTACATGGCGATTTGACGCGGAAAAGCTACTGACTTTGTCCGTTTTTTTGCTTTGAAATCCTCGAGTTTAATATTAAATTGCTGGCCTACTACCCTCTGAATTTCCTTTATCGTAATGACTTTCGGTTTTGAGGAAGGAATAATATCTTTCAACGCCTCAGCGGCCAGATCAGCATTAATATCTTTATTAATTAAAGATGAATAAGCGACAACTCTGATTAATGCTCCTTCGAGTTCCCGAATATTGCTGTCGATTTGATTCGCGATGTAAAGCATAACCTCGTTCGGAATATCGAGGCCTTCTGCTTTGGCTTTTTTTCTTAAAATTGCAATTCTCGTTTCTAGATCAGGCGGTGTGATATCTGTAATAAGTCCCCATTCAAAACGTGAGCGCAATCTGTCCTCAAGTGTCGGAATTTCCTTTGGCGGTCGGTCACTTGAAATGACGATTTGTTTGCTTTCTTCGTGCAATGTGTTAAATGTATGGAAAAATTCTTCCTGGGTTTGTTCTTTCCCCGCTAAAAATTGAATATCATCTATCAAAAGCACATCAACATTTCGATAGCGATTGCGGAAGTCGACGGCTTTATTATCTCGGATAGAGTTGATGAATTCGTTTGTAAATTTCTCAGAAGACAGATAAACCACTTTGGCAGAAGGATTATGATCTATTACATAATGGCCGATCGCATGCATTAAGTGCGTTTTCCCTAAGCCGACGCCCCCATAGATAAATAAAGGGTTGTAAGCTTTCGCGGGCGCTTCCGCTACTGCGAGGGAAGCAGCATGTGCAAATCGGTTTCCAGATCCGATGACAAAAGTATCAAAAGTATATTTTGGATTGAGCATATTTTGAGGAAAATCAGATGTATCTTCTTTGACCGCTTTTTTGACTTGCGGTTTCGGCATAAAGTCCTCAACATCTTGATTTTGAGGAATGACAAACTTAATGCTCAATTCTTCCCCGGTTAATTCATATATAGTATCTGCAATCAGATGCAAGTATCTGGACTCCAGCCAGTCTCTGGCAAATTCATTGGGAGCCGTGATTGTTAATGTATCGCCTTGCAGTGAGTGGGCTTTGGTTGACTTCATCCAAGTCTCAAAACTCGGTTTGCTCAACTTTTTTTCGATTTGAGCAAGGGCTTGGTTCCACAGGTCTAATATATTTTCCAT